>NZ_AP018688.1 GCF_002218045.2 Vibrio rumoiensis | reverse complement strand
ATGGATACCAATCACACCACACAAGATTTTCAGCAACTTAAAGAAGGTGCTGACCAATACATAAAGCGTCGTAATTTGCGCTTATTGGCCAACCACCGTAAAGAATTACGTAACTTCACTCGTGCTGAAGCATCAACCTACTTAGGCATCGATGCTAAAACACTCGATAAATACGTGGCCAGCGCTGAAATCGATCCACGTCGTCATGACGATTCACAATGGTCGATTGATATTGAAGAAATGTATCAAGTTCGCGCCCTGCTTCCTGAATCTTTACGTAAAGAAATTAAATTCGAACGTAGTAGTAAGCAAACGGCACAAGTGATTGTTATTCAGAACCAAAAAGGTGGTGTGGGTAAAACCGTATCTGCCGCAACTATTGCATCAGGTTTAGCGACGGAATTTCATCAAGAGTACCGTGTAGGTTTAATTGATATGGATGGACAAGCCACCCTATCGATGTATTACGCACCAGAAGCGGCCCAGGAAGGCTGTTTATCCGTTGGTGATTTAATGATGCGTAACTTTGATTTAGATGAAGGTGAAACCTACGAACAGGCTGTATCGGAGGCTTTTCTACCTACCACTATACCGAACCTACGAATTTTGCCGGCATCTCAAACGGATAGAGCTATCGAAGGCTGGTTCCATGAACAAGTATTCAGTCAACAACTACCCTCCCCTTACTCTATTTTAAGCACGATCATTGATACGGTTAAAGATGAGTTCGATATCATCATCATCGATACGCCACCATCACTTGGCTATGCTACTTACAATGCCTACTATGCCGCTACCAGTGTTGTCTTTCCGCTCTCCATTACAGAAAATGACATCGATGCAACCTGTTCATACTTTAGCTACATTCCACAGGTCTGGGCATTACTGAAAAATGCCGACCATGCCGGTTATGATTTTATGAAAATATTGCTAACCAATCATAAAGACAGCTCAACCACGACCGAGCTGATGAACAGCCTTTATGATCACTTTGCACCCTATTTGTACTCAAAAGAGTTCAAAAACAGTGAAGCGATCAGACAATCATCCTCACTACTCTCAACCGTGTTTGATATGTCAAAAAGTGAGTACCCGAAAAGTAAATCTACTTTTCAAACAGCACAACAAAATAGTTACGAGGTCACAAGTCAAATTCAGCGTGACATTCTCAGCGTATGGCGTGAACAGGAGCAAGCATAATGGCGAAGAAACGCGGAGCGATCAGCCCACTAGGAAACACAGTCGGCTCTCAAGAAGCACAGCAAGGTGCCACTCAAGTGAATATAGACTCACTATCTCGCCAGCTTTCTACTGAGATTGAAAAAAGTGGTCAATCGGTAGAAGCATTTCTCGCTAAGCAGTTTGGTATTGAAGCGGTTGGCAAAAGTGTTGACTGGGAATTAGCATCAGGCCAGAAAGCAACCTTCCATGAACTCACACTGAGTTATGAGCAAGTAAAGAACAATACCTTTGTCACCTTTGATGTAAATGGCCGTGATCAGTCATTACTCACCAAAGAATCTTTACAAGATCTCGATTCTATTCAGTTCCAACAGTTCTACCCTGCCGTAGGTTATGAAGTTGATGGAAAAATCGATGTACTGGATGGCTCTCGTCGTCGCGCACGTTTCCTACTTGAAGGTGGTAAGCTAAACCAGTTTAAAATCTTGGTTACAAAAGATGCCCTATCAACCAGTGACGCAAAAGCGTTGGCCAAACAGTTACAAACGGCCAAAGAACACAACTTGCGTGAAATTGGTATGCAGTGCCTTGCGCTAAAAAAAGCTAACGTTGATATTACTCAAGCTGAACTTGCCCAAGAACTAGGGTTAAGCCAAGCTGGCGTCAGTAAGGCAATGAAAGCTGCAAATATCGATTCAAAATTAGTGGCATTATTCCCTGTCACTAATGCCCTATCTCATCAGGATTATTCTATTCTTGATAAAGTCATAAAAGCCTTTAGTGATAAGGCTTCTTTAACATCATTTATCAAAACCATTGACAAAAAACTTGTCAATATTCAGGTTGAATATTCAGTAGAAGAGCAAAAAGACGCCCTACTTTCAGCGATCAAAGCTGAGCTAAAAATAGCCGAAGCTAAGCAAGAAAGAGACAAAGCTGAAGTCACCCCATTAGTAGAGTTCGAGACTAAAGGCGTGTTTGCACGTAAGCGCGTGAAAGGCCGTAACTTCTCGTATGAGTTTGGAAGATTGCCGAAGAAGGTTCAAGATGAGTTGGATCAGGCAATAACTAAAATAATAAGTAATCACAATAATTAAGTTTAGACCCGATTTCAGATAATAAGTGCGACATTCATGGAAAGGTGTAGAAGAGGAGGCCAACTGCTAAAAGTGGTACGCTCTTCTCGTCAAAGAAACAAGCAGTACTACCATGAATTATCAGCAGTTGACCGAGGGCAGAAGATATCAGATTTCGGCTCTTTTGGAACGGGGAATTTCGGTTTCTGAAATAGCTAAAACTGTTCAGTGCCATCGCTCTACGGTATATCGGGAGCTTAAACGCGGCCGCAAGGGCAGACATTATTGTCCTAACGAAGCCCAGATGTTATCAATCAAAAAACGCACATCAGCGCGTAAATACCGTATACCACAGGAGCGTGTTGATTTTATCCGCTTGCTTTTAGAAGCGGATTGGAGCCCAGAGCAAATTTCCAGTGTATTAACGAAAGTCGGTGCCGCTGTCAGCCATGAGTGGATCTACCGATTTGTTGCACAGGATAAACGCTTGGGTGGCAAGCTATATCGCCATTTGAGACAAGGACACAAGCGGTATCGTCGCGGTAAAAAAGAAAAAGCGCCCGCTATCAAGAATGCCGTTTCTATCGATGTTCGGC
Source organism: Vibrio rumoiensis (assembly GCF_002218045.2). Taxonomy (NCBI): domain Bacteria; kingdom Pseudomonadati; phylum Pseudomonadota; class Gammaproteobacteria; order Vibrionales; family Vibrionaceae; genus Vibrio; species Vibrio rumoiensis. The sequence goes on along the minus strand of NZ_AP018688.1, from coordinate 106,763 downwards.
CAAGCATCGTTGACAGTAAGGAGCGATTTGGTGATTGGGAAATCGACACTGTCTTAGGCAAACACGGCACTGGGGCTATGGTGACTATTTTGGAGCGTAAAACACGATTTTACGTGGTAAAAAAAGTGCCATCTAAGTCAGCAGATGATGTCACCAAAGCAACCATAGAGCTACTCATGCCTTATAAGGAGCATGTGCATACCATCACGGCAGATAACGGGAGAGAGTTTGCAGGTCATGAAACCATCGCAAAGGAGTTGGAAGCTGATGTGTATTTTGCCCACCCTTATAGCTCTTGGGAGCGTGGAGCCAATGAGAATGCTAACGGCCTTTTAAGGCAATATGTGAAAAAAGGAACCGATCTAACAACAGTAACGGATAGCGATATTGAATTCGCTCTATCGCGAATAAATTATCGACCAAGAAAGTGTTTAGGCTTCAAGCAGCCAGCGATTGTATTTAAAGAAATGGCATTGGCTGCTTGATATTGGCGAGTGTCGCACTTCGCAGTTGAATTCGGGGATAATAAACTGAGACTTCATTAAAAAAGCCTCAGTTTTATTTCAATGCTCTCTCTATACTAATAATCATTACTTTTATTAAGACTTCCACAGCGCCCGACCACCTGATTGTTTTATTTCATCAGCCAATAACCTAATCATTTCATTTTGTTTTTCAGGACTTAGTTGCTGCATTTCCAAAAACATATGTTGATTAGTAATATCAACTAAATTTTTCGCCAAATCATAAGCTCGTTCTTCTATGGTTTGTTCCACTGTTTGTTTCGGTACAATGGCATAGAGCAACTCAGAATCTACGCCTGATGCTAACTGCTTTAATTGATTTAGGGGCTGTCCTAGATAACTAACCCATACTTACTTTAACCCATTGAGTTAATTCATTTAATTGGCTCTTTGGGTTACTGTTGTTAAATCGCCATTCGCATTCCTTTAAATACAGATAAAAATGCTCTTCTGGAACACCATTAAACTTCCTCATATGGCGCTTTGCTTGACTCCAAAAATTTTCAATTCCGTTGATATGATTTGTTTTATCTGCAAATAATTGACTGTGATTTATCCTGTAGTGCTTAAATTCTGACACATCGAGAGCGTTGTAACTACGCCATGTATCGGTATAAACAATGCTATCTGGCTTAACTTTTTCTCGTATTATGGGGATAAGAGTTTCAGCTTTGGCGTTGGGTATAATTACCGTAAAAACCTTACCATTGCGCTTTAAAAGCCCAAATACAGGCACTTTACCAGCAGCCCCTCGGCCTCGTTTACCTTTACGCTGACCACCAAAATAACTTTCATCGGCTTCTACTTCACCATCAAACATTTCCATATGTTCTTGATGTTCAAATATGATCATCCTAAGTCGATGAAAATAGAAGCTAGCAGTGGTTTTATTCACCCCCACGAGCGATGAAGCTGTTCTAGCTGTCGTTCCAGCAACAAACAGTTCGATCAATCTTTTTTGCTTATACCAACTTAATCGACTCTTTCTCATAAAACCATCCTAGATAATTTTCATTATCTAGGACAGCCCCTTGATTTATTGTTATGCTGCCGTCTGCTTCTTTTCGTTCAAGAATCGAAATTTTATTACGAGATATACCTAACCTAGCCCCTAGTTGAGCTCCTGACATATCTAGTGCTTCACGAATAGTGCGAACCCAACCTTGTTTGGGCATTGTCGGCAACCTTAAGCCAATTAAACTATTCACTTTTTCCTTTAACTGCTTAATTGCAATGGATTTTACGAAATACTGAGAATGTAGATGTTTAGCCATCCTAAATGGCTAGGGTACTCCCTGCGAAAGAGCAGGGAGGGGAATAGCCAAAGGTGCGATAGCACCTTAATGCGGTCTATCCTGTTGTTCGATGTACTGGCGAATAACTGTTAGTGGCGCACCTCCGCATGTTCCAGCAAAGTAAGAACGACTCCAAAGAACATTCTTACCAAACGCCCCTGCCACATCATTAAACTCTCTACGAATCCTGCGTGAACTGGTTGCTTTTAACGAGTTAACCAGTTTTGCAATGCTAGGTGTTTTCGGGGATGTTGATATTAATAAGTGAACATGATCAGGCTCTCCGTTAAATTCCTTTAACTCCGCATCAAAACCCAAGCAAAGCTCTCTAAAAGTTGCCTCAAGGCTTTGTAAGTGTAAATCTCCAAATACTTTTCTCCTGTATTTTGTTACGAAAACGAGGTGTAAATGTAGTGAATAACAACTGTGCCGACCTTTATTAAATTCTTCACTCACTGATATTGCCTTTTCGTTGCAAATACTTATAATAAATACATTATCATTCTACACACTGATTGTCATGTTGATACGTAAAGCATACAAGTTTCGACTAGAGCCTACTGCTGCTCAAGCGGCTAGGCTTGCTGTGCTTTGCGGTCATGCTCGATTTGTGTGGAACCAAGGCTTGCGTTACTGCGTAGATAAGCTGGAGTCTGGCGAGAAGATCCCAAGTGCTTTTGAGCTTAATAAACTGGTGACGCAGTGGAAAAAAGAAGAAGACCTTACTTGGCTCAAAGAGGCGTACACCGATAACCTACAGCAAAAACTTAAAGATTTGCATGGTGCTTGGATGCGATGCTTCGACAAGTCACTAGCGGCTGATAAGCCTAGATTTAAGAAAAAAGGCAAAAACCAAGACTCAATTCGCTTTGTTAACTTCAACAAATACTGCGAGCTAGACGGTAAGCGAGTGAAACTACCAAGCAAGCTCGGTTGGTTGAAGTTTCGCAAGTCTCAAGAAGTGCAAGGCAACATCAAGAACTGCACCGTGAGCTTTAAATCAGGTCACTGGTATATCTCGTTCCAAGTAGAGCAAGATATTGATGAGCCTAAGCATAACACTACATCTGCCGTTGGTATTGATATGGGCGTTGCCAAGTTCATCACGCTGTCTGACGGCTCGCACCTAAAACCGCTTAACGCATTTCGCAAGCATGAAAAACGCTTGGCTATCGAGCAGCGCAAGCTATCAAGAAAAGTTAAATTTTCCGCCAACTGGATGAAGCAGAAAGCCAAAATTCAAAAGCTACACACTCTCATTGCGAATTGCCGCAAGGACTACCTACACAAAGCCTCAAATCAAATCAGCAAGAATCACGCAATGATAGCGATTGAGGACTTACGTGTATCTAATATGTCTAAATCATCGAAAGGCAATGCAGAAGAACACGGCAAGAACGTGAAAGCCAAGTCAGGGCTGAACAAATCAATACTCGATCAAGGTTGGTATGAGTTCAGAAGACAACTTGAGTATAAGCAGTTATGGAATGGCGGCTTAGTTGTTGCTGTACCAGCTCAATACACAAGCCAAACCTGCCCTTGCTGTAGTCATGTATCGAGAGAAAACCGCAAGACACAAGCTCATTTTGAGTGTGTCGAGTGTGGTTACATCAACAATGCGGATATTGTTGGTGCATTAAATATTTTAGAGCGGGGACACCGCTTGTTAGCCTGTGGAGAGTCGGCGTTAGCCGCTTGATGAATCAGGAACTTGCACCTAAAGCAATTTAGCGTGCGCCCTAGTAATGGGAATCCCCCTGCGACTTAGCAGGGGGAGGATGTCAAAATTAATATCTAATCTAGAGGAACACAGTAATATCGTATCACTATACTGATACGCTTTCTTATTTAAGTATCGATTTTTGGATACTTTACGTTTAACTCTTGTCAATATTCAGCCTGAATAATGATAAATATTCACTCTCTTTTAGAATGAGAGATAAACATAGCTTTATGTGTCTAGCCCCCTACTTCAAGTAGAAGCTGAGCTTGTTCTCGGTGCTACGTGGAAAACCATGAGTATTGAGGAAGGAATATGTGGTGAAATAGGAAAACCAACCTGTTCCAACTATGTTAATCGACGAAGAAAAATTCTACTTTAATACCATGATTTCGCACGCATGAGTGTTGTAATACCTCAGGCTGAATTTGCCGCTTGTTAGTCCTTTATATTTGGACGTTGCTGTCTCGAATATTGAACGATAGTGATAACAAGATTGGACGCTTCACTAAGCAACTTATCAATACCTTTAATTATTTATCAATTAATAAAGCTACTGACTCAATTCTGTCAAAACCTAATTTGGTTCACTATGATTCTTTATACCTCTCAGGCAGTTGCTTCAAAGCTATTCAACGTTACTACTACCGGGTTCACAAATAATCATCGAATTAAAAATAGTATACAAATTTACTTAAGGAGTAGGGTAGGGACGATAGATTCCAATGAGTCTCCTTCTTCCTTTAAAACAGTAGCTAACCAAACACACACCACTTTAAAGGTTAACTCCTGTTTACATCGAATATTTTTTGTCAATATTCAGCCTGAATAATCCAGGTGATAGATATACCAACTAGATAACAAAATCTAGGTGTCACTACCTAAATTCTGTTATTATCACCTAAATTATGTCATTTGGATTATTAGAATGGAAGATCAGTCTTTATATTACCCAGTCGTAAGCGACAAGCTCCCAAAACACATAAAGAAAGGCCATCAACTTGTATTTAGCAGACAAGACCTGTCTGCACGAGAAGCCGACCTTTTTGCTCTTATGATTGCTAACATGAAAGTTACCGACTGGGATAAAAACACACCTCATTATGAGTTCACATCACACCAACTTTCTGAATGGCTCGGTATTAATTCTAAACACATAGGCAGTAACTTAAGCCCAGTGGCCAACCGACTTGCCAGCCATAAAGTTGGGATAAAAATAGAGACGAGTAGGGGAGAGGTAGAATTTGATTACCGCCCTTTATTCAAAAATATAAAATACAAAAACGGCGTGTTAACGATGGTGCCGAACGATATGCTTAAAGCCGAGTACATTGAGTATAATCAAGGGTTTGCGCTTATCAATACACATAACTTTCTTGATCTTAATAAAGAATACTCAAAGCGACTCTATGAATTATTAAGCCGCTTTAAAGACCAAGGTTTTGAAATGCACCCTCAAAAACTGAATGATTTGAAAGGTGTTTTTGGTTTACTTGATGAGGCTGGAAAACTTAAAAAAGATAAAAGCTCTTTTAAAAACAACAGTGTCTTCATGAAACGTTGTATTCGTAACAGTATTGAAGAACTTTCTAAGCACCCAACAATCAAAAAAGAACTCTTATTTTTAGAAAGTAGCAATGGCGATAAAGGCTTTGAACTTATCAAGAAGGGGAATCGTATCGTAGAGATAAAATTCTTATTCCGTTGGCTTAAACAAGGTAACGTTGAAGAGCTCAATCTACATGATGCTAAAAACACGATTCAAGTACTTGAACTAAAGCGCTTACAGCATAAAGAACGCCTATCTGATGAAGAACTTATCAAGCTGTCAATGGCATACCGATACTTAGGCAAAGATGAGTATGCAAATAAAGTGGACCAAAGCTTAGCAAAACGCCAAGCAATCATAGAGCCACAGCAAGAAGAAGTGGAAGTGGACTCCGTTTTAGAAAAAATTAATACTCTCATTGAGATAAACGACAACCCTGATTACTGAGATCTAGATAACACTTTTCAGGTGTATATACCTAAATTATGTTATCTACTCACTAAAAATGTTGCATTCATAACACTTTTTAGGTTGCCAAAACAGATCTTAGCTTTGGCAACTAAGATCCAAGCATGCAGATAACATAATTTAGGTAAAAGGTATCAAAAATGTGGTTTTGTCATTAGCAAAACCATTAATTACCTAAATTGTGTCATCAAAACACCTAATAAATGATCAAGAACACCTAAAAAGTGTTATCAAAACACCTAAATTAAGATCAAAGAAGCCTACAATGTGATCATTAATACCTAAAATATGTGATCAACCCACCTAAAAAGTGATCAAAAAATGCATTTAATTTAAATTAAAACAAAGACTTACAATGTCTATAGTTTTTATAGATCTCATAGATATTATAGTTTTAATAGTATTAAATAGATCTTATAGCTGATGTGGATAAGTGGACAATCTTCGATTGACACACTTCACCACATCATTTCAAATTTTCTTATCTTTCCTTTATTTAAGACAGGATGCTCGACTTTCTCTGAGGAGGGAACTATTCATAGATGAAGTTAACCACACTCCCACTCAATTAAGGAGAACGGTAATCATAGTTCTTGTTTTTCTCTCTCGGTATTTCTACCGATAGCAATTGATGTGATTTTTTATCTACTTTTAATAATAAACCTGTAGGGCAGCAATGCGGATCATCTGGAAAATAGGTCTGTCCTGGTAAGTAAATAAAATTATCATCTTCAGTAGCTTTCCAATGATAAAAATTAATTTGGCTTGTTACTGGGAAGAAGCGTTTAAAAAAGGAATCCTCATGGTAACTATTGAGTGTTTCTGCTGAAATCTCCATGATTGATTTTTTTGTGTCACTGATTCCAAATGTTATTGGCTCTGATGAGTAGGCAAAAAAGGTAACTAAGTATATTAGAGGAGTGACCGTACGTACCATATAGCTTCCTTACCCTGTTAATTTTATTAGTAAGTGTAGATCAAATAACAATCAAACTTCACTCCTTGTAATGAGAAATTAGTTTCTCCTTGCGTTTTCGAACAATATCCCTAAAAATAACACTGTGTATTTATACAGTATTATTTTTAGGTGTTTCCATGAAAGTCACTCCAATTTCTGTCAGTGCCGGTATAACCGGTTTTGAATCTCCAGCCTCGGAATACTCTCAACTAGGGTTAGATCTTGATGCGCTTTTGATTAAGCACCCCCATGCAACATTTTTTAGTCGCGTCTCTGGAGAATCTATGCGTGATGATGGCATTTTTGATGATGATATTTTAATCGTCGATAGGGCAGTGAATGTGGTTAATAACAGCATTATTGTAGCTAACTTTAATGGCGAGTTCGTGTGCAAGCGAATCAACACTCAACGAGGGTTACTGTTGTCATCCAATGATGATTATGCGCCTATTTCGATTCATGATTTAGATTCGTTTTCTGTTGAGGGGGTCGTTATTTGCTCTCTACGCTGTCACATACCTGTATCCTGGTGCTAAATGTTCGCTTTAGTCGATGCCAATGCGTTTTATTGCAGTGCAGAGCAAGTATTCCGGCCTGACTTGCGAGGCAAGCCTATCGTTGTGCTATCCAATAACGATGGTTGTATCGTTGCGGCTAACCGCCAGGCAAAAGATCTCGGCATCCCTAAGTTCAAACCCTTTTTTGAAGTGCAAAGATTATGTGAACGTAAGGGCGTCGTGGCTTTATCGTCCAATTATGAGTTATACGCCGACTTATCAGCCAAGATGATGACCGTGATTGGGCGCTTTGCACCTGAGCAGCATATCTACAGTATTGATGAATCATTCTTATCTTTGAGACACTGCCAACAAGCGATCCCAGATTTACGTGCGCATGGCGTATTGATCCGTAAATCCGTATGGAAAGAATGTCGTTTACCGGTGTGCGTAGGAATGGGACCAACGCTAACCTTAGCAAAACTTGCCAATCATGCGGCAAAGAAAATACAGGGCTACCAAGGCGTTTGTGTATTGGATTCAGACGCGGAACGTATCCATATTTTAAAGCATGTTCCTGTCTCTGAAGTGTGGGGGATTGGGCGACGATTAACGACAAAGCTCAATGTTATGGGCATTAAAAGCGCTTATGATTTAGCGTGCTTTGACCCCATGAAAGCACAGCGATTCTTTAATGTAGAGTTGGAACGCACAGTTCGAGAATTAAATGGCCAAGCTTGTAAACAGTGGGATGCCATACGTGCGGATAAGAAACAGATTTTTTCAACGCGCAGTGTCGGCACTCGTATCACGGATTTAGATACCTTACAGCAAGCCTTAAGTAAGCATGTTGGCATTGCCTCCGCTAAAGTCAGAAAGCAACAATCCTTATGTAAAGTAATTATGTGTTTTGCATCAAGTTCACCTTTTGATGCAATCCCAGTCAGCAGTAAGGCAGTACATCATTTTCCTTATCCTACCTCAGATACAACCGTCATTACCCAGGCGGTGAGACAGCTTGCAGAGCAGATGTTTAAGCCAGATGTGCGATATTACAAAGTCGGTGTTGGACTGGTTGATTTAATTGATGGCAAACATGCGCAAATCGATTGGCTGAATCCCAACCCTGACGACCCAAGATTGATGAAAGTATTAGATGGCTTGAACCAACGTTATGGTAGGGATTCGTTGTTTGTGGCAGCGCAAGGTACGGTTGAAAAGTGGGCAATGAGACGAGAAAGGTTAACGCCTCAGTACACGACAAAGTGGGGGGATATACCGGTGGTGAGGTGTTAGTGTTTTTCAAATTTGAAAGGTATAGTATCACTACTTATTGTGTCTTGATGGCGAAAGGTTATAACTATGAGCGTTATCTTTATTTTTTGGGGTATTTCATTGGTCATTGGCTTACTGACTTTATTCGCCTCTCCTTTAGAGAAGAAACTGGATAAGTTAGAAAAATGCTTGTTGGATTATGCAAATTCAAATAATGAAAAGTAATGAAATATCGTGTTAATAATCCGATGATGTAGCTATTCCTGCTTTATTTCGCGAACCTCTTCGCTCGTTCCTCCCTCAATCGGTGGCTCAACCAAGCCCCAATATTCACAAACAACGTTCATTCTGTCGTTTGATTATCTACATGAAGCGAAACTTGGAATCTAAAATAGGATCTATAGTAGTTAACAAAAAAGTTTGCTTTTATTGTTATAAGCAAACTTTTTTGTAAGTTTAGAGCCTGTTTTACATGTTTGTTTGCTTCTCTTGTTTTAAGCAAACAATTTTGTCGATTTAAACATTGTATGAAGGTTTGTTGGTTGAGGTTGCAGCATTTATTCACTTATCCACACACACTATAAAGATCTATTAATAACTAACAAATCTAAAGATCTAACTAGACTAAAAGACTAAGAGATCTATAGCAGTTTTATCTTGTTGATTTTAAATGCTTTTATCTGAATTGCTCGACAGGTTTGTTTGCTTTTAGATCAAAAAGGTTTGCAGTAAGATCATATCCGTTTGCTTTTGGATCAGATTTATTTGCTTTACCACCTAAATAGTTTGCTTTGATGACATGAAAGTTTGCTTATTGATCATTTACTTGTCTTAAAGTGTACAAAAAAGTTTGCTTTTTAATATTGAAGACAACTTTTAGGCTTTGATAGCCTTATTGAGCAAATAATTCTGTGATTTAACTTCATAATTTACACGTTTGTTTGCTTTACGTTTCATGTGTGAGTATATTTTGAGCATAAGTACAAGAATGTTTGCTTGTAGCAAACAAACGTGTGAGTTAACGATGAATTCTAAAAAACTACCAACCCATATAAAGAAAGGGCATCAGCTCGTATTCTCACAACAAGATTTGACGGCTAGGGAAGCAAACTTGTTTGGTTTAATGATAGCTAACATGCGCCCTGAAGACTGGGAAGGTAATACTCCCGAGTATACTTTCACTGCAGCGCAGCTTTCTGATTGGCTTGGTTTGAATAATCGAGCGATTGGTTCACAACTTAATGATGTGGTTAGCCGTCTCTCCTCTAGAAAGATTGGTATCATCCAAGAATCAAAGGGGGATACAGAATTTGAGTTCACCCCTCTATTTAAAAAAGCCAAATACAAAGATCGTGTTTTGACGTTAGTGCCTAACGATGCTCTAGCGAAGGAGTACGTGGAATACAACAAAGGCTTTTCACTGATTAATACCAAAAGCTACTTAGGATTGAAGCGAGAGTACACCAAACGCCTCTATGAGATACTTTCTCGCTTTAAAGGCGATAAGAAGCTCAACCTAATGGAAGTTGAAGCGCTAAAGGCTTATATGGGCATTCTGGACGAGAAAGGGGATATTAAAAAGAATAAGAGCTCATTCTCAAACAATGGCGTGTTTATTACTCGCTGCATTCGAGAAAGCATCATCGAGCTTAGTAACGATCCTAAAACTCAAAAAGAGATCATGTTTCATGAATCTCCTGATGGCCTGGGTATCAAGCTGCATAAACATGGCCGTAATGTACACTCTGTTGAGTTTCTTTATACGTGGATAAACGTTAAAGACCCTGTTGAAGTTCTGAATTTTGAAGATGCTAAAAAAATCATTACTAAGCTTGAAACAAAGCGTCTAACTGGGGATGAGCCTTTAACAATCAATGAGCTTAAATCATTAGCTGCTGCATATCGCGTTTTTGAAGAAGATGAACAAGCAGAGAAAGTTGAAAGAGCGATTATTAAGCGTCAATCAGCTGGGGAAGCAGATGAAAGTGAGGTGGCTGATAAGGCATTTTTAGACAAAATTAAAGAGCTCCAACAAATGAATAATGATGTTGAGTATTAATCAGTTGTTTGTACCTTCTTAACAAAGGAAGGCCATATTGTAAAAATTGAAATTGCAGAATCTCTTTTGCGTTCCTGGTTAATACATGTCCGTGGTTGTGAATTTGCAGAGTTAAATTGGAAACCATCTCCCGAATGGTTGCCTAAATGTGATGATATAGAGAACCTTTTTGATTCAGGGAATCCTTCGGTAAAAATAGCTATGGGACAATTGTCGAAGTTGATTTCGGGGTCGAACCAAAAGTATGTAGATACTAAAATGGCTGCGATCACAGTTGATACGCTGCCATTCCTAAATCGAAAATGTAGAGTAGACGACACCTGTTACCAAGTGTCGTCGCTTTAAGAACCCAGCGTGCAACTTTCACGGCACTAGGCTCAAGCCTTCACTAAGTCACCGATTGGCATCCAGTAACTTATAATGTTGATAACGCACGTAACTATGATGAGATTTATTTATGCAATTAGCTGTTGGCCAATTGTGAAACTACTTGTTTCGTGAATTATCTCAGCCACATTTAGTGGTGTAATATACTCATCATACTGCTCTGCACCACACATGAACATTGATACAAGGAGAAACCAAATTAAATTAATGAGTTACACAGATACTGATGCTGAAATGCTGTTGTCTGAGCTGGTATCGATCGGGCAGCGAGCTTCGGATATGTTTGATCAAATAAAAGAGATAAATAATGAGCCGTCTGCTCAAAGGGTCTACAAACAAATTGGTTTAGCACAGCACCCACTGTTAGACCTCTACACACATGCACGAACAGATACGTATGACCTTTATATCCGTGTTGCTGAGGCGCTTAATTACTGTACTCACATTGGCGAATTAGTAACCTTTCTAGAGGAGAAGCTAATAGATCCTGACGAAGAAGTATTTCATTCTGCTTTCGCTTACATTGAGCAGAGTGGTGATGGGGGGAGTTTTCGAGATATGCTACACCTTTTTGGTGATGTAATTAAAATGTATCGTACTACGCACAGGTTGTTGAAGGAATTACCAGCTACTGTGGCAGCAAAAATGGAGTTGATCCCTTAACTAAAATTAACTACAAATCCATCTGAATCAAAAATGCCTCGAAGTGTGTTACTCAATAACCCTACAAGTGCCACAATGATTATCTTTTTCCATATATTTTATCGTGCCTTGGTAGAAAACGAGTCATCCGTTCGTGAATTAGGTAATGAAAATTTGCGTCAACTCGTCATTGAATGGGCTCAACAATTACGTAAATCTGCGACGGTAGATTGGCAGAAACGGGAAAGCGTTTGAGCTCGTATGCGTAACCTTGAACGCTGATTATTACGCAAATGGAAATACCCACCAGATGCTGCTGAAGAAGCGATTAAGCTTGTGTTAGAGGAAGCAGAAGTGTTGGTTGGTATGCGGCTTAAATTATTTGTAGAAAAACACAAAGGCAAGGTGAATTCACCTTGCTTTTTTTGTTGGTACGTTGTGCTTAATCTCCCCCCTTCTTTGTCGCAAAATAAAACGGTGAATACAATTATTTTTAAGTCGATGAAAGTAACAATAGTTTCAAAATTTAGCTCTGTATGGCTGAAATTTAAGGGAGAGTGTAAACAGTTTTTTTAGTCTTCGGCCTCTTAACGTTTTCAACATTCTTGAGCGAAAGTTGATGTGTAAACTTTGGCTATTGTCACGAGGATTTATGTACTTGATAAGGGAGTATTTTCTAAAAAGTTGTTGAGAGCCTTCATGTTCTTGGTAGTAGTAGTTAATGCCTGCTTTTACGGTAAAGAATGCTCAGAAATATTTTGAAGGCATTAGATGGGTTCTATCGATGAAATGCTAGTTTGTCATCTTTGTTGGACGATGAGTTTGGAGTGTTTGTACGAAAAAATGACGTGATAGTGTTTAAAATAATATAGAAAAATATCTTCTTTTATGGCTTCTACTTTTGTAAATGGTGAGAGGATATTATGGTATTTCTTCCTACTATTCACATGCGAAAAAATTGTATGCTTCGAACGAATTAAGGCAAGCAACGACGTGCATTTCTGTATTTATTGTTTGTGATTCTATGAAAATATCATGACGAAAAATTATTCAAATTATGACTGTTTTCTTGTGATTATACGGTGATGTTTTTTGCAAAAAAAAACGGAATAAAGTTATCCAATATGATGTGTTCATTGGCTATGAAGTTGTGAAAAAATAATGGGTTTAAGTTATTTTTATCTATGGTGTAACTGCAAAATTTAGTCCTTGCCGATCTTGTTTTATCGTATGGTTAGTTCTGTTTTATAGACGAATATCGTACTTGGTTAATTTGGCTATATTTTTTTAGTACGTCGTAAGTGATGGTTTTTTTGAGCGTCGATTGGTTGTCAAAATGTTCAAATTAAAGTGTCAAAACACTCAAGTTAACTATCAAGAGGTTATCAAAATAGGGTGTCAAAATGCTCACATTGACTATCAATAGGTTATCAAAACACGAGTGTCAAAATGCTCAAATCGAAGTGTCAAATTGCTCAAATCAAAGTGTCAAAATGCTCAAATCGAAGTGTCAAAATGCTCAAATCAAAGTGTCAAATTGTTCAAATCGACCCTATTTAAATTTAATTATTTAAATAAAAGTTAAATAGGCATGCATCGATATGCTCTGTTTAGAAGGTTTTTTGCGATAAAAGGGCGTGAGAAAAAAAGAAAATTTTTAAGCATTATTCTACAAGAGAAAGTTGTAATCGAATTGATGTGATTTACAACATGTCCCATGCATCTATAAAATCATCAGAACAGTTCCCGTCAATCAGCAGTCAGATATAAAAACAGCAGTCAGATATAAAAAATGAACACGAAGCATATTAATATTTTGAACGTGTTTAGTAGTAACACTTCGGTGAAGTAATGTGGTTTGAGTTTTATTGCAAAATTAAGATAGCTTCCGTTTGATTTTCTCAATCTTGATGCTTCATTTTTTATGCATGGTTCAGTGCATTTAATTTTTGTGATGATGGATAGAGTTTATCAATTCCTATGTTCGATTTTATTGTTTGATGATTGCAAAATAGAATGTGCTCTTTAGGTGTTTGAAGTTACCCCAGAATTCAAATCTGGATAAGAACGAATGGCTAGGTGCAAACAAAGAAGTTAAAGTTAAGCATTTTTTTCTTCCATCCCATTTTGAAAAACGTTAGCTCAACAATCTGTAATTTAATTTGCAATGGTTCAAAGTAGATCCGTAACGCCAAAGGTTTTTTGATGCATGTGTATGCAGACTAAGTGAAGAAGATGTGAGTGAAATTGTTTTTGTTATAAGCAAATACATATCATGCAACCAAGGCATTAGTTTGCGTTTCAATAATCATTTTTCTTTTAAAAAATCAAAAGTAGATTCATTGCAAAGTTCCTTATCAAGTTATTGCGCGAATAAGTTAATGAAACATGTGCGGGGATTAGTGGTGATTCATAACTGCACCAGTTAATGGTTTTGGTTATGTGTTTGTCATTTTTAAGTTGATACTTTTAACCTAATTGTTCGTGTGACATGAGCATCGATGTTTTGGTTTTTTTTGATTGTGAAAATTTAACTTGAGAATGGAGATTGCCTCCTGGTTTTTTGTTCTAGTTTCGATACTTTTTATGCAGCTAAGAGAGATATTAGAGTGTTTTGGTATTGGATATGGATTGACTACGTCAAGATAAAACTCATTTGATCTAAACGGTGAATTTTAACTGGGCTTAAAGGGAGTGAATGTTTTGTCATTGGTAGAGTGGTGTGAATTGTGACTACAGTGATCTGAAATTTAAAATACTAGGATGTATTCAATAGTTAAATTTCTGTGGGTAGAGCAAGAATGCAATTTACATTGTTACGGACATTAGTTGATTTATCGAATTGCTTTCACCTGAATCTATTGAAATGTTTACTCCAGGACTATGAATGGTTATCACAAACAACGTTGTGCACATTTTTAAGCAAATCAAAAGTAGAGCCACGCAATGAACAAGAGTTAATTCGTTGCTTACGGAACGCATAGTACTTACTTGGTTAGCGTTGGTCATGGGAAGTCATGTTCAAGTTAAGTCATCGCAATTGAAAACTAAGACTCGAACATACAAGGACATGTAGCTGAGTTAAAACTGAAACCATCGGAAGTGATGGATTGCGATTGTAAGAAACAGAAAATCAAATACGACGTTGGAGGGGAAGTATAGTGTGCTGTTCGCTTGCTGTGTTGGTTTCCCGTTTTGAATTTCGCACTAGTGATGGATGGTCAGAAAAACGAGACTGAATTTCTTTTTGGGATGAGCAAAAATAGGGTTGCAGATTGATGCTTTGTATTCTCTCGTTATGGTGAGAAATCTCACAAAGTGATCGATGCTAGAAAAGCATTTCAGACCGAGTGTTTTTTAGGGAACGAAACAAAATTATTTAAATCACCCCGTATTAATGCCATTTTAACGCCCCAAAATGGCGATTTGAGAGCGTTTGGTTGAAATGTTGTGGCATCGCGACCGTAAAGGTAAATAGCGTGCTTACATGGCCATTTAGAGCGAAAATAAAAGCAAGTAAGTTGATGTTAAACGAACTCTGGAAACTGGGGGGAATTAAATGACTAAACTTGGTCGCTTATCCTAAACGTTGATCGCGTTTTATTTTTGTCGAACATTGTGAATAAATCCGCTATTTTCAAACGTAAACATGGAAACACAGTCATATCCTGATCAGACTTTAAGTGACAGTGTAGCTTTGGTTGCGTGGCTTTTCCTGAGGATACCACAGCAAAATGATTCTCTTTCGGAGGAATGTATGATTACGATAAACCTAGCCAATGGATTTGTACCACTTCTTATTGCTTTAGGTGGGCTCATGATAGGAGCCGCTTTGATGCTTTACTATGCTTACAAATGGGATCAGCGCCATTCTGATGATGATTAATAAACTATTGAAAATAAATTATTTACTTCAAATGGTTATTGGCTTTTCAATGGCCATGCTTAAAGCCAATCGAACACTTATCATTTCGATAAATTGATATAAATCCTTGTTTCATCATATCTCTATTGTCACCCTCCTGGCATCGCCGTAGAATCACCAACAATTAAAAGGTTTTACTGCGACGCCAACTGTCGCACTCCACCCTAATATCGATGTTATACCCAAACAAAAGGGTATAGATGTTTATTTTGGCTTTTTATCACCAAGCCTTTCAGCTTTGAAATGGACAACCACATGACCACCAGCGCGAAAATCACCCTGCAACAGCTTGAATCTTTCCTATGGCAAACCGCCGATATTCTTCGTGGCAATATGGATGCCTCTGAATATAAAGATTACATCTTTGGCATGTTATTCCTAAAACGCCTGTCGGATGCCTTTGAAGAATCTAAGCAAGGCGTGGTGCAATATTATCTAGACAAAGGTAAAACCCAAGAACAAGCAGAAGAACTGGCCAATGATGAAGATGAATACGACACCACCTTTTATGTGCCAGAAAATGCCCGTTGGTCAGCGTTGAAAGATTTAAAACACAATATCGGTGAAACCCTCAACAAAGCTACTGAATCGATTGAAGAATTTAACCCGTCATTAGAAGGCGTGTTAGTCACCATCGACTTCAACATCAAGAACAAGCTATCGGATGCCAAGTTACGCGATTTGTTATCCCACTTTAGCCAATATCGTCTACGCAATGAAGATTTCGAACGCCCAGATATGTTAGGTGCGGCTTATGAATACTTAATCAAAATGTTTGCTGACAGTGCTGGTAAAAAAGGTGGGGAATTTTATACGCCATCAGAAGTGGTAAAACTGCTGGTGACGTTATTAAAGCCTCGTGCTGGAATGCGTATTTACGATCCAACCATAGGTTCGGGCGGTATGTTAATCCAAACCCGTGGCTATCTTGAATCGCAAGGTGAAAATGCTGCCAACCTTTCTTTATACGGCCAGGAGATGAACCTAAACACTTGGGCGATTTGTAAGATGAACATGTTCTTGCATGGGGTGCAAAGTGCCGATATTCGTAAGGGCGATACCTTGCGCGAGCCTAAGCATACCCAAGGCGGCGAGTTAATGACCTTTGATCGTGTGATCGCCAATCCGCCGTTCTCACTGAAAAAGTGGGGCAAGGAAGAATGTGATAGCGATGGTTTTGCACGTTTCCCTTATGGTACACCGCCGAAAGATGCCGGTGATTTAGCTTTTGTGCAACACATGATCGCCAGCACCAATGCAGAAGGCATGGTTGGCGTGGTGATGCCACATGGGGTGTTGTTCCGTGGTTCAAGTGAAAAAGCCATTCGCCAGGGCATTTTACAAGATGATTTATTAGAAGCCGTGATTGGTTTGCCGTCGGGCTTGTTCTATGGCACTGGCATTCCGGCTTGTTTGCTTGTCATCAATAAGAACAAATCAGCCGAGCGTAAAGGTAAGGTATTGTTTATTAATGCTGAGCTGGATTATCAAGAAGGCAAAAACCAAAACGTTCTACGCCAACAAGATTTAGACAAAATTGTTGCCGCTTTTGATGCCTATCAAGACATTAAGCGTTACGCCAAAGTGGTGGAACTGGCGGAAATCGAAGCCAATGATTTTAACTTGAACATTCGTCGTTACGCCGATACCTCACCACCGGCAGAAATCTTTGATGTGCGCGCGATCCTTCACGGCGGCGTGCCAGTGCGTGAAGTGGAAGAAGATTACATCCGCGAAGAGATCTTAGGGGATTTTGATGTGTCTTTGGTCTTTGATATAAAAAGCGATATGAAAGGCATGACCAACACTGACGAGCGCTATTACGCCTTTAAACCGCAAATTGAATCAAAAGAAGCGCTTCGTGAGTCTATCTTACAACACGCCCCCGCCGATACGGAAGTGGACAGCAAGGTGATTGCCCAACTGGAACGCTGGTGGGATAAATACCAAGTGTCGCTGCATGAGTTAGACCAACAAGTACAAGATGCCGAGCAAGTGATGCAAGGTTACTTGAAGGAGTTGGGTTATGAGTAATGTAGTGCCTGAGGGATGGGCTATCAAAACAGTTGGTGAGTTATCATCAGTAAAAAGAGGAGCGTCACCTCGCCCTATTAAAGACGCTAGATGGTGGGGAGGAAATGTTGGTTGGGTTCGCATTTCTGATGTGACTTCATCTAATAAATACTTAAAAAAAACAACTCAATATTTATCTGCGGAAGGTGTAAGTAAAAGCGTTAAAATAAATAAAGGCGAAGTTGTTTTATCAATATGTGCAACTATTGGTAGGCCAATTATTGTAAGTGTTGATGCTTGTATTCACGATGGATTTGTTTGGTTTGATAAATTAAGCCAGTCTATTGATCGAGAGTTTTGGTATTACTTTTTAACAAATAAAGAAGAATACTTTTCTAGTCAACGACAATCAGGGACACAAGGGAATCTAAATACGGCTATTGTTTCAGACTTAAATTGTTTACTTCCACCACTCCCCGAACAAAAGAAAATCGCGGCGATCCTCACCTCCGTCGATGAAGTGATTGAAAAAACACAGGCGCAAATCGATAAGCTTAAAGATCTCAAAACCGCCATGATGCAAGAACTGTTGACTTGCGGTGTCGGCGTAGATGGCAAGCCTCATACCGAGTTTAAGGATTCCCCTGTGGGTAGGATTCCGAAAGGGTGGGAGGTTAAGAGCTTAGACACCGTAGTTAAGTGTGTTGTTGACTGCGAACATAAAACGGCACCATATGTTGAACAATCGGAATTTATGGTAGTGCGGACAAGCAACGTCAGAGATGGGGAGTTAGTATTTGATGATATGAAGTTTACTCACTCTGACGGATTTAATGAGTGGACGAAAAGGACTATTCCAACAAAGGGTGATGTGTTGTTTACTCGTGAAGCCCCAGCAGGTGAATCTTGTTTAGTACCAGATAACCTAAAAGTGTGTATGGGACAAAGGATGGTATTACTACGTCCTGATAATGATGTTGTTGAATCTGATTTTTTTTCAATGTTTTTGACTTCAGAAGCAGCTAAGAAAAGTATATTTGAAATGTCGATAGGAACAACGGTTAGTCGTATTAATATTGAGGATATAAAGAAAATACCGTGTGTGGTTCCTCCAAAGATAGAACAAATAAAAATTGCTAACACTATAAGTTGTGTCCAAAAGTTGTTATCTACAAAACAAGGTAAATTAGAGTCGTTAAATCTTACCAAAAAAGCCCTAATGCAAGATCTCCTCACCGGCAAAGTCCGAGTTAAGGTGGATTAACATGCACTACGCACCGCCTTTCACGCTTAATAACCAAATCCTGTCGCGGGTGGCCAACATCAGCGAACAACTTGGGCGATTGACCGCCACGCAAAATAGGGCGCAATCGTTATTGCTACGAAAGGTCAACCGAGTGCGTACCATCCAAGGCTCGCTGGCGATTGAAGGCAATCAACTCACCGAAGACCAAATCACTGCCATACTAGAAGGTAAGCGAGTGATTGCCCCGGCGCGTGAGGTACAAGAAGCCAGCAACGCCCTCACCGTATACGAGCAACTCGACAGCTTTGCATACCAAAAAGAATCAAGCTTATTGCAAGCGCATAAAACCTTAATGTTGGGTTTAATCGATAGCGCAGGACAATACCGTAATACTGGCGTGGGCGTAATCAAAAATCAGCAAGTCATTCACATGGCACCACCAGCCGATCGCGTACCCAAATTAATGGGAGAATTGTTTACCTGGCTCGCTAACAGTGATGATCATCCGCTGATCAAAAGCTGCGTATTTCACTATGAGTTTGAGTTCATTCATCCGTTCGCCGATGGTAATGGCCGCATGGGGCGCTTGTGGCAAACACTGATCTTAAAGCAATACCATGAAGTGTTTACCTACTTGCCGGTCGAGAGCTTAATCGCTGCCCATCAAACCGAGTATTATCAAGCCATTGCCGATAGCACCAAGGCCGCCGACAGCGCACCTTTTATCGCTTTTATGTTGTCGATGATAGAGCAGGCTCTACAGCAGTTGCATCATACTTCTGAGAGTGTCGAAACAGGTGTTAGCCCCCAAGTCGCCCCCCAAGTCACCCCCCAAGTCAAAACGCTAATCAAGGTGATGAAAGTGGCCGGCGAAACCGAGCAAGCACAAACCAGCTTTAACCGAACGGATTTACAGCGGTTGCTTGGCTTAAAAGACAAAAAATCCTTTAATCAACGTTATTTACAGCCTGCATTAAGCAATGGATTGATTGAAATGACGATTCCAGATAAACCCACCAGTCGCTTACAACAATACCGACTGACGGCGTTAGGCAAATCAATACAGGTTGGATAGGGAAGGTTAGTCATGTTAAAAGCTATTCTAAACGGCAAAGCAGGACGAATAGACAACCAACAAGGTGAATCCGTGAGTTGGTCGAGCGTATTCAAAGCCCGTGAAGACTTATTGACATCCACAGTATTTGAACGCTTTGCTTATCTGTCTGATGAGATTCAAGCCTATTTAATTGCGCAGTGGTTCGTTCATTGTAGTGGACATGCCCCCAGCAACATTGGTGAACTGATAGATATCAGCTATTGGCCTAGATTTAGCCATGAACACAATAACGGTAGCAACCAAGTTGAACCTGATTTAATTCTGCATTTTGAATATGCCAATATTCTAGTGGAAGTGAAACCTCCCGAGGGTGGTGATCAATACAAATGGCAATGGCAAAAGGAAATCGAATCCTTCTTGCAAAACTCAGAAGATGAATGTGATAAACCACTGTATTTTTTGGCCATCGGACGTATTGAGCAAGTTGATGCTATACGCTGGGCCCAATCACTACTCGAACAGAATGAACCACTGAAAGGCCTTGGCGCTTTGAAATGGCAAGTCGTGACCGATCAGTTGATTGAATTAGTGAGTGATAAAGGCGCGAATTTTTCAGTCTCCAAACAAGATAAGCGCATCATCGACGATATTTTAGAAGGGTTAAGTTTATACGGCCTGAAGATATCGCCGTTTCAGTGGAGCCAATTCTTTGATACTCGTCTTCCTACGTTATCACTTACCCATTCACAATTAAATAAAGGTATGCCAGCCTCTACTGGTAAATCACCAAAGCTTTTAGCGGATAGTGGTATCACGCAATTGAATCAGCATAATTTTCCTAGGCTGGATCTCGAAGTATTTTCTAATTTATTAAGGCCTCATCATGCAAACTCATGACACTGACCAATTGTTTTTACAGATACGCACTGCTCATCGACTGTTAGCCGCTTATTATCAACGTTTGTTGCCAACCATTGAGCAAATAGCTAAAGGGTTGGAGTTGGATTATTGTCTATGGCAACCAAAGGACTTTGCGAGACCAGGTCATCGTTCAACAAATCAATTTGACCGTTGGCATTGGGATTTGCTACCGGCTTTATCTACTTATTACGTTTTCGGTCACTTTGAGCATTCTAACAAGGTAATCGTTGGTGAATATCTGGTAGATTTTTTAGTGAACTCAGATACGGGTGTAACGAAAACAAATAGTCATGGAGAGCCCGATGCTTTGAGTTTAATGACCAGTGTCGAAAATGCTGAAAGTACTCTTACTATCAACGTGTATGCACCTTATCAAGCTATGACTGGGAATTGGGCTAATGGTGTCTGGGATGGTTGTGCAAAAGCCAATATAAGTGAATCTCCAAATCCACAATTAGACTCTAAGAAAGCAGTAGTATCGAATGGTTTTACTATTCCTCTGACAGATCTATTTAATGACAACGCGGTGGAGTGTCTGATTGAACGTACTCAAACCTTTATTGGAGCTGCGGTAGATAAAGCCAAATCTTTAGTTGAAGAAAATCAACAAGAGAATAGTTAGGGATTGGTATTGAATATAGAGTTGGTTTATTTTTTCATGCTTTTTAACACCTAGGGTATGAAAACCTCTTAAATTTTAAACCAAAGTGTCGATTAACCAGTAATCAAGCCAGCAATAATATGACGTATAGATAAGGCCGTTTAGGATGAACAACGAATTCGATAAGGTAGAAGCTCCCGCCATTGCACAGTTGGTATCACAAGGCTGGCAATATGTGAGAGGTCAAGATCTCGCGCCAGATCACCTGGATACCGATGGTAAGGCCGAACGTGCCTACTACCGTGATGTGGTGTTGGTGAAGCGTTTGGAGTCGGCCATTAAGCGCTTAAACCCTTGGATTAGCGACGAGAACTTGCGCAAAGTGAGCCGTGAAGTGACTCACCCACATCATGCAGGCTTGATGGAATATAACCACGCCTTTTATCAAACCATGGTGCAATATCTGTCTGTTGAGCAAGATCTAGGTAAAGGTCGCAAAGGGCAGACGGTCAAACTGATCGATTTCGATAATCCTGACAATAACGAATTTCTATGCTGTAACCAGTTTAAAGTCGAAGGGCTGAATCAAAACATCATTCCCGATATTGTGTGTTTTGTGAATGGTATTCCTTTGGCGGTGATTGAGTGTAAATCGCCATACATTGCCAGCCCGATGAGCGAAGGGATTAATCAACTAAGACGTTATGCCAATCTTCGTCAGCCAGAAGTCGATGAAGGGGCGGAAAAACTGTTTTGGTATAACCAATTGATGATCTCGACTTGTCGCGATAAAGCCAAAGTGGGTACCATCAGCTCAAGTAGCCAGCATTATGGTGATTGGAAAGATGCTTATCCTTATACCGCAGAGCATATCACTCAACAAACGCTCAGCAATAAACTGGATAATCTCCAAGCCAAGCTAGAAATCGAACTTCCGGAACACGCGTTATTAGAGGATACAACGCCTCAAACCGAATTATTGCAAGCGGCAGAAGCGCCAGCCTTATACGAAGTCAACGCACAGAACATTACTGAACCTAGCGATCATGATGTGACGGCTCAACAGCGTTTGCTTGCCGGTATGTTCAATAAAGCCAGCTTCTTAGATATTGTGCAGAACTTCGTTTTGTTTGAGACCGACGATGGCAAGATGATTAAGAAAGTCGCCCGTTATCAGCAATATCGTGCGGTGAATAAAGTTATTGAGCGATTGAAGGGAGGTAAAGACCGCAAAGCCCTCTCTCGTAAAGACAGAAGCGGAGTAGTTTGGCATACCCAGGGCAGTGGTAAATCCCTGACTATGGTGATGCTGGCGGTGAAGATGCGCCGTGATCCGATTTTAAAACAATACAAGCTGGTGTTTATTACCGACCGAACTCAGCTCGATGAACAGCTTTCTAATACCTTCCGTGATGCACAGGGCGAAACCGTTTATAACGCAGGCTCGGTGGCTCAGCTCAAAGAATTGCTGAAAAAAGACAGCTCAGATTTGGTGACGGCCATGGTGCAAAAGTTCTCCGATCTTGAGAAAGAGCAAGCCAATAGTGAATTCGTCGATTTAAACCCAAGCGATAAAATCATTGTACTTGCCGATGAAGCGCACAGGACTCAATTTGGCGGTCTGGCGTTAACCATTAATGCCGCGTTGCCGAATGCACCTAAGATTGGGTTTACGGGGACGCCTTTGCTTAAAACACAAAAAATGGGGCAAGCGTTTGGTGGCTATATCGATGAATACAAGATTAACCAAGCGGTGGAAGATGGTGCGACGGTTAAGCTGTTGTATGAAGGCCGTGAAGTGAAATCTGAAGTGGCAGGGGATTCCCTCGATGCCTTGTTTGAAGAATATTTTGGCGATTACAGCAAAGAAGAACAGCAAGAAATCAAACAAAAATACGGCGTGGAAAAAGCGGTACGTGAAGCGCCAGCTCGCATTCGTTGGGTGTGCCTAGACATTATTAAGCATTATAAAGAACATATTCGCCCAGATGGATTCAAAGCCATGATTGTGGTGGGTAGTCGACATGCTGCTGCCTTGTATAAGCAAACTTTGGATGAATTGGACGGGCCTTTATCGGAAGTGATTATTTCAGGCAAGCATAATGAAGAAGCTTATCTTGCTAAATACACAGATAAAGCGCATCAAAAGCAGGTGATTGCCAATTTCAAAAAGCCTTTTGGAACTGATGCGAAAGACACTAAAGAAGCGGATAAGAAGTTTGATAACACGTCATTTTTGATTGTGAAAGACATGCTTTTAACTGGCTTTGATGCTCCGATTGCGCAAGTGATGTATATCGACCGTTTATTACAAGATCATACCTTGATGCAGGCGATTGCTCGAGTGAATCGTAGCTATAAGGGCAAAGAATGCGGTTATGTGGTGGATTATTACGGTCTCGCTACTCAGCTAACGCAAGCTTTGGAATTGTTTAGCAGTGAAGATGTGGAAGGCACTTACCAAAGCCTGAAAGATGAAATACCTAAGCTAAAAGCCAAACACACTCGCGTTATGTCTTTCTTTAAAGGCATGACCAGCGACGATGTGGATGATTATGTGGTGTTACTAAAAGATGAAGCCAAACGCGCTCAGTTTGATATGGCGTTTAAGCAATTTGCCAAACAACTCAATGTGATTTTACCGGATACCGCCGCGGTGCCGTTTATGGCGGATGCACGCTTTTTAGGTAAGGTGCATCATGCCGCAAAAAATAAATACCGCGATGAAGGGTTAGATATGAATGAGATTGGCGCTAAGGTTCGGGCACTGGTGGATGAGCATATTTTAAGTACTGGCGTTGATCCAAAAATTCCGCCGATTGATTTATTGGCGGTGGATTTTAAAGACAGTATTCAAGCCACTAAATCCGATGAATCGAAAGCTTCTGAAATTGAAAGTGCGATTAAGCATCACATTAATATCAACCTGGACGAAGACCCGGAATATTACCGTTCGTTAAGCTTGCGATTGCGTGACATTATCGAAAAAACCGCTGGACGTTGGAGTGAGCAATTAGAATTGTTGCTTGAGTTTACTGGCGATATTGAACAAGGCCATCAACAAGCAGCGCAGGATTTAGGGCTAAGTGAAGTTGAGTTTGCTTTCTATGGCATCTTAATGACGGAAGTGACGAATGTCAGTGATGGTGATGTGGTGGATGCCAGTATTCACGAGTCAATCAAAGACACGACTCAAGAGTTAGTGAAAACCTTAGAAGAAGCCACTCAGATCGTTGATTTCTTTAATAAACAAGATGAAATCAAACGCATGAAAAAGATAATTAAGCGTATCGTGTTAGATCAGCCATTCGGTGACAAAGACTTGGTGAATATTTTGCAAGAGCGCTTTATGGAACTGGCAAAAACCAAATTTGGTTAATTTAAGGATTGATTAAGCTGACATGAATAAGCCTTTAATTAACGACAAAGCAGCCTATGCCGAACAAGCAGATTTGATTGAAGGGCAAGGTTATCAAGTTCATATCGTAAGAACGTCACGCCGTAAAACGGCTTCGATGAAAGTTGAAGACGGCGTAGTGAGCATTGTCGTGCCAAAATCTTTAGCCCGTGAACGGATTCAATCGCTGGTGGAAGCCAAGCATCAATGGATAATCGAAAAACTCGCGATTTATCAAGTCAGCCAACCGGCCAGTGAAAAGCATTATGTATCCGGTGAAGCCTTTCCTTATCTTGGGCGTAACTATCGTTTAAAGGTGCTACAAGGGGAGTTGAGAGGGGCAAAACTGTTGAATGGCCGCATGACAGTGACAGTGCCTGAACCTGAAACCCAACGTCATTATGTGCGTAAGTCATTAGAAAATTGGTACTTACGCCAAGCGCAAAAGAAAATCCGTGAGAAGGTGGAACGCTACCGTAGTGTCGTGGGTGTCGAAACCGGCGTGATCCGCATTAAGGAGTTTAAAAGCCGTTGGGGCAGTTGCACGCCTTATGGCGATTTAGAATTCAACTGGCTTATTGTGATGGCCCCAAACCGTATCGTGGATTATGTGGTGATCCACGAGCTATGCCACCTCATCCATCACGACCATTCCCCAAGCTTTTGGAAAGAAGTCGAGCGCGTGATGCCCGATTATCGTGAACATAAAGCGTGGCTGAAAGAGCACGGGCACAGGTTGGGTTTTTAAGTATTGAGTGGACTCAAAGTAAACTCATACATTGATGTTTTCTCAGGGGTCGTTGATGCTGATATTGAAAAGAAACCCAGGACACTTAATTCACGCTCTATAACATCTGGATGTTCCGTTTTTATAAAAAGCGTTAACGGCTTAAGCATAAGGCCATCCGCGTCGAATGATTCTGCAATTTTAGCTTCCGATACCATAAGGATATCTTGATCATCCATGTCATCACTTTCGGTCAGCATGCTATAGATACCACCTTTTTCCATATGGGTGAGAACGCGAAATAGCTTTTCTGAATCATTAGGATTAACAACGGATTGATAGCTATCGACGATCTGAAGAAGTCTCTTTTCAATCGATTCACCGGCAGGCTTCATTAAAGAGATGGTTTTCAGTCTTTTTTTTACTAGAGCGTAGCGGCGATCTTTAACTAATGGTTTGATATACCTAATAATGATCTGGTTTCGGGCTTGTGTTGTGAAGAACTTTTGTGATTTCGTTACTTCCAGATATAGGTGCAGTAGAGCGTTTGTGAGTACATCAGATAATTGCTTATGAAAGGTTGAATCTGTCATCTGTGTTAAGTTTCTTGTTAGTATGATGCTTGTCGATGAGCTTATCATAATGTAGAAATAACGGTAGTAAGGGAGTGTAAATTGACCTGTTGTTTCTAACGCCTAATATTCACTGAACGCTACTGGCCATCGATAGTCGATTCAAGGTGACTCGGTTAGCATAGAGGTTAAAGAACAGGTTGGGATCACAGTTTACTGAGGTGAACTAATAATGGAAATTAAAACAAGGAAAAGTAATGTTTAAAAAAGCCGTAGTATTAAGCGCTAGTCTCTTTTTAGCAGCATGTTCAGCGCCGAAGTACACAGTTAACCCAATCCAAGAAAACGAACAGAGAAAAGAAATAACCATCGTTAAAGACGATGCAACAAGGGCAATATTCCTAGATACCATGCAAGAGTGGTGTTTGGATAATGCTAAAAGGTGCACCCTGGTGCCAGATGGCTCTCATCCGAATCCATCCGAGTTGACTCTGATCTACGTCTCTAGATGGAGTTGGGATTTAAGCACATATATTTCCGATTCCCGAATTAATGCTTACAAAGATGAACGAAAGGTTGGGGAGGTTGAGTTTAAAGCGCCCGACACTATTAATACTGATAAATGGGGCGATGACCGAAAACGCATCTTGATGATGCTAGACCTCTTATTTGGTAAGCAAACTGCTACAGAAGCACATTCTAAAATTGAGTCTGGTGAGATTTAATGTGAGAGAGTAATTTCGGTCTATACAAGCGATTAAAGCTCTTCAATTTAGATAAGATCTAAAGGGCAAAGATGGACTTTGAGGCTGGAATGAAATCATGCCCAAATCATTCTGAAAGAGAGTTCTCGACAAACGCTCAGATTAGTATTCGGGCATTTAGTTTATTACGCTATATTGCGAGTGCTTCTTTTACTAGTTCAGTGATGCCTTGCCAATCCTTTGCCTTGATCTTATCTGCAGGTAGCATCCACGATCCCCCTACAGTCATGACGTTTGATATTGCACGATAATCACGAACATTTTTCGGGTTGATGCCGCCAGTTGGACAGAACTTTACTTGAGTGAGAGGGGCACAAATCGCTTTAAGAGCAGGTGCACCACCGTTGGCTTCGGCAGGAAAAAACTTCAAATGGTCATAACCATGCTCTAAAGCCGTCATCACTTCACTTGGTGTAGCAACTCCTGGAATAAGTGCTACTTTGTGCTGTTTGGCATGTTTTAATAGCGACTCACTGTATCCTGGAGAAATAGTAAATTGTGCGCCCGCATTTACGGCTGCGTCGTATTGCTCTGAATTCAGTACAGTGCCAGCACCCACAAGTGCATCTGGCATTGCAGTGCTAATGAGGTTAATGGCTTCTAATGCGACAGGGGTTCGTAAGGTGATTTCAAAGATAGAAATACCGCCATCTGCTAGAGCTTTCGCCATAGGCAGTGCATCGTCTAAGTCATCTATAACCATGACAGGGACAATAGGAGAGCTTTGAAATACGCTTGCAGGTGAAATAGTCCAATTCATTTTTGTATTCTCTGATTGTTGAAAGGTATCAATATCAGGTTGGGGCAATGCGTGTGATTTTCCAACCTGATAAAATCGATCTGATAGATATTAGAGGATGCTCGCTCCAGCTTCTGCACTAGAGACATGTTGTCTAAAGATAGTAAATAACTCTCGACCGGCACCAAGATGCTCATTGATATTGACGGTGACGTTGCTCTCACGATCCTCTAAATTCGACTCACACATGATCGTTCCTTGCTGCGCATCAAGCACGATAATGTCACCATCTTGTAAACGAGATAATGGTCCCCCTTTAGCCGATTCAGGTGTCATGTGTATTGCCGCTGGAACTTTACCGGAAGCACCGGATAAACGTCCATCGGTCACCAGTGCAGTTTTAAAGCCAGCTTTCATCACATTGCCCAGAATGGGCATCAACTTATGTAATTCAGGCATACCGTTTGCTGCTGGCCCATTATGGCGAACCACAATAATAATATCTTGGTTAAGTTCTCCGGCTTGGTAAGCTTTCTCGACATCATGTTGAGATTCAAACACTCGCGCAGGCGCTTTGATATAACGATCTCGTTCCGATACGGCACTGATTTTGATCATGCCTCGTCCTAGGTTACCGTCGAGTAACTTTAAGCCGCCTTGCTGACTAAACACGTGACCGTTGACGGCGATAACATCGGGGTCAGTGCTGTCTTGTGCTGGTTGATACACAACTTTACCGTCAATTAATCGAGGAGAAGTTAAATAATCACTCATTTGGCCGTAAATTGGGGTGGCATCCATATGAATTAAATCTAGCTCTGCCAGGCGTTTCATTAAGGTTGGAACGCCGCCAGCAGCTTGGAATGCATTAATATCAGCTGGGCCATTCGGGTACATTTTCGTTAACTGTGGGACGACATCAGATAGGTGATCAAAGTCATCCCAAGTAAGAATAAGCCCTGCCGCTTTCGCAATCGCTATCATATGAATGGTATGGTTTGTACTACCACCAGAAGCAAGCAATGCGACTAGTCCATTAACTAGAGCCTTTTCATCAACCACTTGACCTATTGGGCGGAAATCGGCGGAACCATGCGCCACTTTGACCATTTGTAGTGATGCCATTTTGGTCAGTTCATCGCGTAGGGGATCGGTTGGTGAAACAAATGCAGAGCCTGGAAGCATGAGCCCCATAGCTTCAAATACCAGTTGGTTCGTATTGGCGGTGCCGTAGAAAGTACAAGTGCCTGGTGAGTGGTAAGCATTACATTCCATATTTTGTAAGGCTGCTACGCCGACATTCCCAGCGGCATACTCTTGCCTTACTTGTACTTTTTCACTATTAGAAATACCCGTTGCCATGGGACCTGAAGGGACGAATGCAGCTGGAACATGACCAAAGGAAAGGGCGCCAATAATTTGTCCTGGTGCAATCTTATCGCATACGCCGAGTAGTAAGGTGGCGTCAAATGCATTGTGACTAAGGCCAATAGCAGTTGCTTGTGCAATTAAATCACGAGAGAACAAAGATAAATCCATACCTGGTTGACCTTGAGTCACACCATCACACATCGCCGGAACACCACCTGCTACTTGAGCACTGTGGCCAGCATTAGCAAGCGCCTCTTTGATTTTATCTGGATAAGTGAGGTAGGGCTGGTGAGCACTTAGCATATCGTTGTAAGCGGTAATAATACCGACGTTCAACGTTGTAAAATCTAAAATGGAGCTTTTTGAGCCACCACAAGCCGCAACCGTATGAGCCAAGTTACCACATGATAAGCTTTTCCGAGATTTACCTTGATTTGCTAGTTCTGCAATATGTTTAAGGTAAGCCTCACGAGTTGCTTTGCTTCGTTCAGCAATATTGTTAGTGACTCTTAAAATTGTGTTATTCATTATTTATCACCTCTTATTAGGCTGTAGTAGCAGTAGCGAGAGCATCTTTCTGCTTAATTTGGTCAATTTGTTGAAGGCAGCGCGTGATGACAGTATTAAAGTCACCCTCTATATCCACTTGGAAGACGTTGTGCTCGTCGCTAGCTGGCATTTCGAGGGTATCAAACTGGCTTTGCAATAGTTCAATTGGCATGAAGTGCCCCTTTCGTGCCAGCATACGTTGTTTGACTAATTCGAAGTCACCATGTAAATGCAGGAAGTTAACGCTTTTATTACCCTCACATATTTGGTCACGATACTGACGCTTTAGTGCAGAGCACACAATGACACCCAATTCATTTTTCGTTTCGATACTAAATGCAGCATCACGAATACGCTCTAACCAAGGTTTTCGGTCGTCATCATTGAGTGGATGACCAGAAACCATTTTCAAAATATTCGATTTTGGATGTAAATCATCCCCATCAATAAACTTTGCACCTAGCTGTTTGGCGAGTGATTCACCAATGCTCGATTTACCTGTACTAGAGACACCCATGATCAGAAATACTTTACCAAGACCTTTGTTACTCATTTTTTTGACCTCTATCTAACTTTTCAATATTCCCATAAATTTATGGTGTCTACTCTAACAAGTTACGGGTAACATGTTACCCGTAACTATGAATAATGTGAAGTTAACCAAAAAAAATAATTAATGGAGTAACACGAGAATGTCCGATTTATCTTTAATCATTACAGCATTAGGCTCGATAGTCCTTCTGCTATTTTTAGTAATGAAAGTACGCCTGCATGCTGTGGTTGCGTTGATACTCGTTTCAATGATTGCTGGTTTATTTTCTGGAATGAATCCTGCTGATATTGCAGCCACCATTCAAAAGGGAATGGGCGGAACACTTGGCTTTGTTGCCGTTGTTGTTGCATTGGGTGCTATGTTCGGAAAAGTCATGGAAGAGACGGGGGCACTCGATCAAATCGCTCATACATTGTTGCATCGCTTTGGTGAAAAAAATGCCAATTGGGCTATGACCTTTACTGGCTTTATCTGTGCTTTACCTTTGTTCTTTGATGTGGCGGTCGTTCTACTTATTGGTATTGCTTTTGCTGTCGTGCGTAAAGGGGGCGGTAGTGTAATTAAAATTGGTATTGCACTTTTAGCGGGTATCGCGACCTGTCAAGCCTTCTTAATCCCAGCTCCTGGACCTATATTAGTTGCATCACAGCTAAATGCTGATTTTGGTTATATGATCCTATTTGGTTTGCTTGCTTCTATACCAGCCATGATTTTAGGCGGGCCTATTTCTGTCTCTTATACACAAATCATTATTTCTGGAACTTTAACGACATTCATAGATCAGATCTTCCATTGATGAGTCTGAATTAAGGAATAAACATGATTGTCAAAGCTGCTGAGTGGGCACAGAATAATTTTGGTAATGCTGAGCTAGGTGATAAAAGACGGACAAAACGACTCGTTACTTTAGTTACTGACTTAGTCAGTAACATTGGTATGTCGGTAGTAAAATCATCACAAACATCGGACAAAATTGAGGCTGCTTATCGCTTTATTCGAAATGAAAAAATTAAGGCTCAAGATATTGAAACGTCAGCATTTAACACTACAGCAGAGCTCGTTAACAATTATGATTTATTGCTTGCTTTAGAAGATACAACATCCCTTAATTTCAGTTATAAATCCGTCAACCCTGAACTTGGCCCTTTAGGGAATAGTACAAAAGCTAGGGGGATGATGGCTCATTCTGTATTGTTATTTGCACCAAATGAACAAAATGTTGTGGGCCTTATCGAACAACAGCGTTGGTGCCGAAGCCTCTCCTCTCATGGTAGAGGAAGTAAACATTTAGAATATAAATATGAAGATAAAGAAAGCTTTAAATGGCAAAGAGCTTCAACTCATGTTGCCAAGAGACTTAAATCGAATATGAGTAAAGTTATATCTGTCTGCGATCGTGAAGCAGATATTTATGAATATCTTCGATATAAAACTCAAAATAACCATCGTTTTGTTGTTCGTTCGATGCAAAGTCGGAGACTCACAGAGGAAAACAATAAACTCTATTCTTTTTCAGAAAATTTAGTCAGTGTTGCTCAAAGAACCATTTGCATATCTCAAAGAGGCGCAACAAAAACCTCAGCAGCTAGGAAAAAGAGATTAGTAAACTGCGATATCAAATACTCACCTGTTACATTAAAAGTTCCGGGGAATAAGCGCGGTAATCTTGAAGATATAAGTCTTTATTATGTTGGCTGCCATGAGAACTCAACTGGCTCTAAAGAGCCATTGAGATGGCATTTATTGACTTCTGAAAAAATCAATAATGCTGATGACGCAAAGCGAATCATAGAGTTCTATGAGAAAAGGTGGCTAATTGAGGACTACCATAAAGCTTGGAAGTCTGGGGGGACAAAAGTCGAATCATTACGCATGCAGACAAAAAATAGCCTTGAAAAAATGACTGTCATATTGTCATTTATTGCTATTAGGATTCAGCAACTTAGGTATGTAGGGTTAAATAAAGATAAAGCTAAAAATACCAGTTGTGAAACACTATTGACGCCTTTGGAGTGGAAGTTACTTTGGATAAAAGTTGAAGGTGTACAACCTCCTAAATTAACGCCCAATATTCATTGGGCTTACATTAGCCTAGGTAAATTAGCAGGTTGGAACAATAGTAAACTAACAGGGAGAATAAGTTGGATCACCCTATGGGAAGGATGGTTTAAGTTGCAGACTTTGGTTGAAGGATATCGAATAACCCAAGACTTCATTTTTGATTTGTGATCAAGAGACAGGGCCTATTTGGGGTAGCTTTATTGCTAAACATGTACATGTTGAACTGCCTGAGCATGCACAGTTTGATGGTACCGATCGTGAAGGGCAAGGTATTCCGAGCTTTAAAATTGCGATTGCCCTTATTGGCTTACCTTTATTTATGATTGGACTTAAGACTATCGCAGCGCGATTTGTTGGCGAAGAAACCGCTTTGCATGATTGGTTAGAATTTATAGGGCATCCTTTTACGGCCATTATGGTGGCTTGCTTAGTGTCATTTTATGTATTAGGTGTGCGTCGTGGAGTATCAAATGAAAAAATCATGGCCATTTGTAGCAGTGCATTACAACCCGCCGGTATCATCATTTTAGTAACGGGTGCAGGTGGTGTATTTAAGCAAGTACTTATTGATTCTGGAGTGGGTGAAGCATTAGGTAATTATCTAGCAGGCTCTGGGTTACCAGTAGTAGTGCTGGCCTTTATTTTGGCAGCAGCGGTGCGTGTTATCCAAGGATCAGCAACCGTTGCTATGTTAACTGCCTGTGGCTTGATTATTCCTATGCTCGATCCATTAGGTTTATCTGGAGCTCAACTGGCTGCCGTTACGATTGCAATCGGTGGTGGTTCTATTGTGCTGTCTCATGTAAATGATTCAGGATTTTGGCTTGCTAACCGTTTCTTTGGTTTGACAGAAATTCAAACATTAAAAACATGGACTGTGATGGAAACCATTATCGGTACTACAGGTGCGGTAGTTGCAATGATAATTTCTATCTTTTTATAAGTTAATCAAAAGTTTCATATCTATAAAATTAAAGGTGGCCTTCAATTGGATTATTGAGGGCTACTTTTTTGTGCTTTAGTTTTTAACGTTTAAATAGTTTGTCCCTTGACCACTTCAAAGCCGAGATCAAAACACGATTGTTGGCTTTCTATACCATTTAGCCTGTCAATTAATTGTTGGGCAGCAAGCTCACCAATAGCTAACCTAGGGGTTTTTACACTGGCTAGTTGAGGTTGCATAGCTTGTCCAACATCATGTCCGTGAAAACCAGCAACGGCGAGTTGCTCAGGAATGGAAATGTCCAAACGTTGGCACTCAAAAACAATACCTACGGCTAAATCATCGTTAGTACAAAAAACGCCATCTACATCAGGATATTGTTTTAGCGTTTCATGTAATAGTTTTGAGCCTAAGGAATAAGATGAGGCTTCATCAGTTAGAATTTTACGTGGTTCTAGTTTTGACTCACGCATTGCTTGTGTGTAACCAGCTAATTTTTGCTGGGTTCGAATATCTAATCGTGCACCTATATAAACGATATTCAAATGGCCTTGTTGAATCATCAAACGGGTTATTTCATAGCCTGCTTTATGATTATCAAAACCAACACATTGATGAATGGGTGAAGGTTGTAAATCCATTATTTCAACAACTGGAATACCCGCGGTTTGAAGCATTCGATAGGTTCGTTCACTGTGTTGGCTCTCTGATAGCACAAGCCCATCCACATGATAGGAGAGTAGATGTGAGATTCTATCTTCTTCAATTTCTTGGCTGTAACCGTAGTGAGCTAGCATAGTTTGGTAGCCTGCAGGCTCTGTTATGGATTCAATGCCACGGATAACATCAGCAAATACTTGGTTGGTTAAAGAGGGCACTAACACTCCAATTGCATGACTTTTTGCGTGAGAGAGTAAATCAGGTGCTTTATTTGGGATGTAACCTAACTTATCAATAGCCGCCATTATTTTCTGGTAAGTAACGGGAGAAACTTTGGATGAATCACGTAAGCAGCGACTCACGGTCATTTTTGTAATACCGACTTCGTCTGCAATATCTTGTAAGCTAGGGCGTTTATTTTTCATATTGCTTAAATTATTAATTGTATGTTACTTGTAACATACAATTAAATATTAAAAATGACTACTTTTTATTGGTTATTGACACTGCTGCCTTGGGCTGTAGTCGTTAGTGGTTATCGGTTTTTTTACCCGAGCTAGTATTGTGATGTGTTGTCTGAATCTGCTCATAGGGCAAACCAACATATTGCTGGGCATATTAAGTGTTGTTTGGTTTACTCAAACTGTACGCGTTAAGTTTTCCGTGAACTTAAATCAAAGTAACCGTTCACCAGCAGCGTATTGACACAAAAAACGTGACCATTCGCACTGGATCCCACTTTGCCTATTGAGTGATCATTCCTAGCGTTCATGCTGACTGCATGACTAAGAAAAAATCCAAATTCTCATCAACACCACCCATTGCATCGGACATCAACGAAGCTAATGCGTTAATATCCGAGCTATGGGAGCAATTACGCCACTATGAAGATAGGCTAAAAGCCAGCAGCGCTAATTCTTCGAAATCCCCATCTTCCGATGGGCCAAAAACGAAAAAAGCTCAAAGCCCTAGTGGTCGCAATCCGAGAGGAGCTAAACAGGGTCACGAAGGGCATAAACGACAACTCTCAGAACTAAAAGAATCCGATACAGTTGTTGATTGTTACCCTGAAAGCACATGCTCTTGCTGTGGTGACACCGACCTCGAAATGAGTGACAAGCCGTTTTATCGCCATCAAGTTCATGAAATCCCACCGCCACGCATAGATATTACCGAATATCGGCTCTACTCGGGCAAATGCTCGCAGTGTGGAGAGGCAGTAAAAGCACAAAAGCCAAGCGACACTCCTCAAGGGGTTATGGGACCCAACCTAATGAGTCATATCGCTATACTGGCTGGTCAATATCACCTTAGTGTTCGAAAAATACGCTCATTACTGCAAGATCAGTTTGGTACGACCTTCTCAGTGGGTGCCATAAGTGAAGCGCAAAGCCGTATTGCTTCCATGCTGACGCCACTTCATCAAGCTATCAAAACCAACATACAATCTGCGCCTCTAGTGCATGTTGATGAAACGTCACACTCGAGAAATGACGAAGAGCGCCTACGTTGGTGCTGGTTAGTGTCGAGTGATGACTTAGTGTATGAGAAAATCCTCTACTCTCGTTCAACGCACTCAGCAAAAACGGTTCTCGACTCAGACTACAGTGGAATCGTGGTTAGTGATCAATATAGCGGTTACAACTGGCTTTCATCAGACCGACATCAGCTGTGCTGGTCGCATGTTATTCGAAATCTACAACAAATTGCCGATTATGCAGGTAGAGGTCATACTGCAAATATTGGTCAACGACTGTTACTTCTAAGCAAATTAGTTTTTCGCACTCGTCACCGTTGGGAGTCTGACCATATTGATGAAGCACTCTACCTCGACCGACTGAATCGCATACGATGTCGCTTTAATCATTGGCTTGATAAGGGCGCAAGCCAAATCCCAATTCAGCGTTATCAAGGGCGATGTCGAAAACTCAAAGAGCACAGCGAAAGCTTATGGCTGTTCTTAACCACCCCCAAAATACCTCTTACTAATAACGAAGCAGAACGACGATTACGCGGGTTCGTTATTCAAAGAAAAATCAGCTACGGTACAACCTCAGATGCAGGCGATAAGTTCCGAGATAGGTTGCACGCGCTCATAGAAACCTGCAAGAAGAGGCAGATATCTTCGCTCGAGACTCTAACTCGTATTGTAACTGCTGTGATCTCACAGCAACCGTACCCCAATGTCTTCGGCCTCAGCGAAACCAGTTTTTACGCAAACGCTTAGTCAATAACTTGCTGGTGAACGCTTACAAATCAAAAGCATGAAGGAAAGCCGAGGTATTTTTGCAAACACGGTGGTGACTTTATACAAAACGTTATAATCAAGAATAAATTAAATCATTTAAATCAATAGCATAAATCCGATTTAGAATCGGCATGCCTTCATTTTTCCAGAAAATTAGAGGCGAGGTATTTTTGCAATCACATCAAATATCATATAAATAACAATTGGTTAGTTTAGTGTATGTTTCTGTCAATACACTCTTGATTTAGAGCAACACGACCAAATTAAACTATAAAGCAGATCCAGTGGTCCACTAGGTGAGAAACTGGGGTTAATGGCCTGCATTATCAATGTTCTAGATCGAGTGGTTGCGACAAAATTTGAATGTATCAGTTTTACGTTCTACTGCCTAAATAGTATCCCCCGGAGTCTGGTTATGACTAATATCTTTTTTAATATACAGCCGTATAAGGGTTTATGAATACAATTTAACCCTGATGAACATTCTGATTAATTTTTAACGCGCAATATGATGTCTCACAAAGTATGAAAGCCTTATATGAGCTAAAATGTGATCCCTTTTAGTTTGTACTTGAACTGCGATTATGACTTCTAATATTCAGTTAACCTATCACGGTTATTGCCAATTGGTTTCACGTATTGAGCAATTGACCGATTCTGAAAAATCTTTACACACATATATTGCAGAGCATTTTGGTGAGTTACCCTATCACGGTATTGTGGACCTTGCGACGAATGCAGACGTGAGTAAAGCAACAATAGGGCGCTTTTTAAATAAATTGGGCTTTACTGGGTATGCGGCATTTAAATCTGCCTTGAAAGATGGATTAAAAGATAATCAGATGTCTGCTCCGATTGATATTTATCATGAAGAGCGAGAGAGGAAACCTCAAGACACGCCACCTTTAGTTCATGAATTCTCTAGTCAGATTCAACAACTCATTAATAAATTTACCAATAGCATCAATATTGATTGCCTTGATAAGGCTATTGATTTGTTTATGGATACAGAGCGGAAAATTTATGTGGTTGGGCCATCATCTTCTGCAGCTATGGCGATGCACTTTTCAACGCTAATCAAATATATGCGCGGTGATGTGGCATTGCTGAATTTAGATATTGGTGAATTACCCAAAAGGCTTATCGATGTTAAAAAAGACGATGTATTAGTGGTTTTCTCTTATTATCGATTTAATAGTGTGGCTTATGATATTGCTCGGTGGTTTAAGAAAAAACATGCATCGGTTGTACTTATTACCAATGCTAGTTCAAACCCTTATGGTAAATATAGTGATTTACAGTTTGTATTACCGAGTGAAACACAAACGATATTCCAAAGTCGAATGGCTGGGTTTATGTTTGTGGAGTTAATTTTGCATCTGTCTTATGAGAAAAGTGCAGGGGAGGGCAATTTTGCCATTCTGGAAGAGCTTTTTCAGTTTTTTGGTACCTTCTCCGCTGATTAATCTTTTTGATTAAGTTTATATTTTCGATAAACCAGAGTATTCAACTTGAATTCTCTGGTTTATTTTTATCCAACTATGTTGGGGATATCAAGATGCAATACGTCGATATTCTGCATACTTAGCCTGCCAAAATAACTCATCGAGTTTACTGCTAAGTCGTGCTTCTGAACGAGGTGCTGCTACTTTTTGTTCAATAGCTTTTTTGGCAACCGCTAAAGCTATATGTTTTGATACTTCTTGGATGTCTTGTAATGGTGGCAACAACCTGTTGCTACCGTTTGCCATAGGAGATAGTTCGGCTAATGCTTCACTGGCAACTTGTAACATGTCATTGGTAATACGAGTTGCTTCGCTAACTAAGACGCCCAAACCGACTCCAGGGAAAATATAACTGTTGTTACATTGATCGATTGGATAGGTTTGACCTTGGTAATGTACATCTGGAAATGGGCTACCTGTTGCTACGATCGCTTTTCCTTGAGACCAGGTAATAATGTCTTGCGGTGTTGCCTCTACTCGATTAGTTGGGTTAGAGAGTGGTAGCACCATAGGGTGTTCACAGCCTGCGCATAATGCACTGATAATTTGCTGATTAAATAAACCAGCGACACCAGTCACTCCAATTAGCACATCTGGTTTAGCATGAGTAATAACATCTAATAAACTGATATCCTGATTGGCTTTTATTTTCCATTGTTTACGAATGGACTGTGGTTGAGTAAGTTTTTGTTGGAATGACAGTAAGTTACTCATTCCTTGTTCTAGCATACCCCAGCGATCGATCATGAAAACTTGTTGTCTAGCCTGTTGTTCACTAATGCCTTCTTTTACCATTTGAGCGATGATAGCTTCTGCAATGCCACACCCTGCAGATCCTGCTCCAGCGAAAGCAATCTTTTGTTGACTTAGAGGTTTACCGCTAGCATTGGCAGCGGAAAGCAAAGTTCCGACAGTGACAGAAGCAGTACCTTGAATATCATCATTAAAGCAGCACAGTTTGTCTTTGTATCGCTGCAAAATAGGCATAGCATTTGCCTGAGCAAAATCTTCAAATTGAATCAATGCTTTGGGCCAGCGTTTATGTAATGCTTTTAGACAATCATCAATAAAGTGATCATATTGAGCGGTAGATAATCGCGGGTGACGCCAGCCCATGTAAAGCGGGTCAGATAATAATTTAGAGTTATTGGTGCCGACATCAATCACTATCGGTAAGGTATATTCAGGATTGATTCCGCCACATGCGGTATAAAGGGCGAGTTTCCCTATGGGAATGCCCATGCCACCAATTCCCTGATCTCCTAGGCCAAGGATACGCTCACCATCGGTGATAACAATCACACGTACATCGGAGTTTGGAGCGTTGTTAATCATTTCTTCAAGTTGATCTTTATCTTCATAACATAAAAATAACCCGCGATTTCGACGATAAATTTGTGAGAAGTTCTGACACGCTTCACCAACTGTCGGGGTGTAGATAATCGGCATCATCTCTTCAATGTGATTATTAAGCAGTTTGTAATATAAGGTTTCGTTAGTATCTTGAATATTACGAAGGTAGATATGTTGATCCATACCACTGGCCATTGATGAAAATTGTTCATAAGCACGATCGGCTTGTTCTTCAATACTCTCAATATTGTGTGGCAATAAACCTGTTAAGTTAAAATTTCTACGTTCAGTTAGCGTAAAGGCGCTGCCCTTATTGAGCAGTGGAGTGTTAAGCAAAGTATTACCTGCTTGACGGATAAATAGTCGGTTTTGAGTACTCATTATGGTGCCACTTGTTCAAATTGTTGAATCGCTTCTTGGATTAATTCTTGATTGCAGCCAAGATAGTTCTGTGGATTACACGCTTCTGCGATTTCTTGGTCGGTCAAGATATCCGAGATAGAAGACGTAGCTCTTAGGGCTTGTTCGAGTGAGTCGGTTGTTGCAGCTTGAGCCACCGCATCTTTTAGTGCTAAATAGCTGTTATTACGACCGACTTTTTTCGCTAATGTCATCATGACCGCTTCAGACATGATGAAGTTGCGGGAGGCAGCAAAATTATCTTTCATCGTTTGTTCGTTGACGATTAAGTGCTTGATAAGACGTATTGCTCGTTCGAGACTGGTAGAAACGGTTAATGCAGATTCAGGTACTAAGCTCCAATTGAGCATGCGCATTGAGGCGGCACGTAAATCCTGTTGATCCATCATATTGGGAGCACTGCTGGCATACATCCATCCCATACGAGAAAGCGTTTGGATTATATTGCTTGCTCTTGGGTTTGCTTTATGAGGCATGGTGCTTGAGCCACCACCACCTTCACCTTCGCGCAGCTCTGCAATCGAAGCACGACCCATAGTTTCAACATCATTTGCTATACGGCAAAGCGAACCATGGATTAAAGCAAAAAATTGCACGACTTCCACAATGTTATCTAGACTTCCATTATTAAGGCCTTGCGGTTGAGTTAATTCCAACTCTATAAACAAAGCTTTTCGAACCGATAACCCTTGAGAACCAATAGAAGAAAGGTTACCAACCGCACCACCATACATGCCAGTGGTTGCGCGACTATGCAAGGCATCAAGACGAACAATATGACGGCTGATTTCTTGCAGATAGGAGCTAACTTGTAGCCCCCAAGTCGTTGGTAATGCATCCATCGAGTTAGTGCGAGCGACACAAACAGTGTCTTTATGCTCTATAGCCATAGACTTTAATTGTTCACCTAACTCATGTAACTGCCTACGAATAATGGTTAAGCTTTGCTTTAATCGCATGGCTAAACTGGTATCAAGTAAATCTTGAGTAGTGCATCCCCAGTGCAAATATTGTTTAACCTGGTCATCGCCATGCTCACACACTTGGTCGATCAGGGGCTTGATTGCCATTCCTACCGATTCGGTGTCGGCAGACAAGCGTTGCCAGTCAATCTCGATAGTTTCACAAGCCTGCTTAATTGCTTCGGCTGCCTCAGATGGGATGATGCCTAACTGAGCTTGCACCTTGGCAATAGCGGTTTCAAAGCGTAGCCAGCAATGGATGAGATTGGTATCCGACCAAACTTGCTTCATTTCTTTTTGAGTAAATAAAGGAGAATAAAGGTCGGAATCAAAAACCGATGTATTTTGTCCTAGCATAGTATTTTCTCTTTTCATCATAACGGCTTAAGCACCAAGGAACGTCACTAGAATAACGGTTAACAACCCACCAACCATAGGGATAAAAGTACGTTTTACTAGCTCTGTTGGCGGAATGTTTGCAACCCCTGCACAGGCAATGACAACTCCTGAAACCGGTGAGAATGAGCGGAAGATACCCGCAGATAATTGCATTGGTAGGGCAAGTGCGGCAGTTGATACGCCAACTTGTGCTGCAACATCAGGAGCTAAGTTAGAAAAACTATAAAATGCTGCGTTACCAGAGCCTGATAAGAAAGAAGTAATACCAATAATGGCAATCATCAGTAATACCATCATCATATAACCAAAACCAAGGTGCGATGATAAGTGTAATAATCCATCGATAAAGCCAATTGCTGTTAAGCCAACCACGAAGGTTTGTGCTGCAATAATTAAAGAGACAACACTAGAAAAAACATCACCCATTCCTTTTAAATACACTTTAAGTGAATCCGCAACTTTGCGGCCATCACGAGAGTATATAAAGTCACATAACATCGCGATGGCCAATGAAATAAACATAGCGGTTACGACATCAATTTTGACTGAGGTAATAGCGAATTTACTGAAAGCCAAAAGCATGAATAGAGGCAAAATAGGTAAGAAAGCAAACCATGTAGGAGCATCGCGCACCTCAATTTCTTTGGCTTGCAGTTCATATTCAACGCCTTTTTCTGCATCTTTCTTATCGAAATATTTTTGTGATACGAAGTGTAGTGCAGCGATCACTAGTGCGGTAATTACGCCAATAAATAGTTGATGTTCAATAAAGTAACTTGCAGCATCAATACCAATGACTTCTGCCGCTTTGTTGGCGGTGCCAGATGCAGGACCTAAATCAAGACAAGCTGTTGTTGCTAGCACAGCAGCAACCGAGGCGGGAGTACAACCTATGCCTACTAAAACTGGGTAAAGCGCAACCAATAGCAACATGGCAAGGCCAACAGCACTTGGTATAAATACGTTTAAACTTTGGCCTAATAAATAGCTTAATGCCAAAATGATGTAAGGATTTTTAATCATGGATAGTGGCTTGGTGGCAATCGATACCAAAGCATTAGCCGCGCCAATATGGCCCATGTATTTTGAAAAACCCCCGACAGCCATAATGATAAGGCCAAGTTTCGCTAATGTGCCGGAACTTATGGCTTTAATTGCTAAGAAGAAATCGACAAACACAGAGCCAGAGCTAGCTGTCCCTTTAGGCACAAAATCAACGTGGCCTGAAAAAGCACCAATTAACATCATTAATAGCCCAGTACCAAATAGCACCGCTTGAGTATTATATTTTTTTGTGATCAGGAGACCCGCACCAAATACAATAGGTAACGCAAGTAAAGCAACCATAAATTATCTCTCTATTGTTTTGTCACTTTATGCCCCATTCTTATGCCGCGTCTGTTCAGGGACAAACCAGCAGAAACAAAATATAGAGCACATTAGATAGAGAGAGTGTTAACAATGCTGAACGATAAAACTATGAGAATTTTTGTTTCCCACCCAACCTGACATTAGCATTTATATTTATGTGAACTAGATCAGATTAGTAGTTTGCTTAAGGCTCTAGTGGTGCTTATAGCCCTGCATAAATCTACTCCGTGAGTCACGTTTCATAAATCGTGTTAATTGATAAAACTGCAATTCA
Source organism: Vibrio rumoiensis (assembly GCF_002218045.2). Lineage (NCBI taxonomy): Bacteria > Pseudomonadati > Pseudomonadota > Gammaproteobacteria > Vibrionales > Vibrionaceae > Vibrio > Vibrio rumoiensis. The sequence continues at coordinate 64,758 of NZ_AP018688.1, read as the reverse complement.
TGAATGAAACAATTTATACAGAAATGAGAATTTTCTCATAACGTGAGTATTTGCCTTACATTGTATTGATAATAATTCCAATTAATTAATTGCGGGGGGAAATTGTATCTTAAGGTAGGCCATTAGCTTACTAATGATCTGATGTTAGAAATACATCGATGAGGTATCCATTATCTGTAATATACTGAAGTGCGAGTTACGACTCACACAAGTGGCGTGATCACTCAAAGGGCGTGTTACTACTCAACAAAAAAGGTGAGGTCACTCCTGAAGTGCGCGTTACGTCTCCCGAATGTGGTGTGATCACTCAAAGGGCGTGTTACGACTCAACAAAAAAGGTGGAGTCACACCAAGTGCGCGTTACGACTCAAGGAAGAGGCCATATACAAGATTCAAACGAGGACATAGTGCTAAGTGGTTGTAAACTAACCCTAAAATTTAAGGTGCAGATCTAACATTTACGAAATATGCCACTGAACTAGCACTAGATATGCACAAAGTGCGCGTTACGACACACCAAAGTAGACTGATCACTCAAAGGGCGCGTTACGATTCAAGGAAGAGGTCATATACAAGATTCAAACGAGGGTATAGTGCTAAGTAGTTGTAAACTGGACCTAAAATGCAAGATACAGATCTAACATTTAAGGAATATGCCACTGAACCCGTACTAGATATGCGCAAAGTGCGCGTTACGACTCACGAAAGTGGTGTGATCACTCAAAGGGCGTGTTACGACTCATGAGAAAGTGGTTCGCTCATTCTGAAGTTTGAAATTTAGACTTTTTTATATCGTACACATGGATTCAAGTTTCTGTGAGAAATAATGGAATGAAGATGAGATATAAAAATAAGAAATGATCTGCTCCAGCCAGACTGGACACTTCATTAAGCGACATTTTGATTTTCAAAGTTAACTGGGCTTAGATACCCAAGAGCACTGTGCCTTCTTGTCCGATTATAATCAACCTCTATGTATTCAAAGATCGTTTGGCGCATCTCGTCTCGCGTCATGATCGGCTCATACTGGATCGCTTCAACTTTCAATGAATGGAAGAAGCTCTCAACACAAGCATTATCCCAGCAGTTTCCTTTCCTACTCATACTTTGCTTTAGATTATAAGCAGTTATGATGTCTCGATAATCTTTTGAGCAGTACTGACTACCTCGGTCACTATGAACGATAACCTGCTCAGGGAACCCTCGACGGAACAAGGCCATTGATAACGCATCGCAAACCAGAGTTGCCGTCATTCTGGTATCCATAGACCAACCGACTACTTGCCTGGAATAAAGGTCAATGATTACCGCCAAATACAGCCAGCCTTCGCTTGTCGCAACATAGGTGATGTCTCCCGCCCACTGTTGATGCGGAGCCTCTGCCTTAAAATCCTGAGCCAGCAGGTTCGGAGCAACTGGCATTTTATGTTTGCTGTCCGTCGTACACTTAAACTTACGTGCCGCTTTCGGCGTTAAATCCTGCCGCTTCATACTGGCGGCAATGGTTTTAACATTACGGCTATCACCGTTCTCAGCCAGCTCTTTTCTGGATGCGCCTTGAGCCATCACGACCTTTGCTATTATCAAAAGCCTCTTTGACCTTCGTATCAAGCTCTTGGCGAGTTACCTCGCGCTGGATGGCCTTGTGGCGATGCTTAATCCAGTAATAAAACCCACTTCGTGAAACACCGAACACCTTAGCCATGCGGGCAACTCTGAAGCAAAGCAGGTGTTCGAGCATAAATTCGTAGCAATCTACTTTAGGTTTTTCGCGAAGTAGGTGGCGGCCTTTTTTACTATATCTAGCTCTTCAGCTTGCTCAGCCAATTGTCGTTTGAGTTTGGCAACTTCAGCGGCTAGATCTTTTTCCCGCTGACTGGTGCTGGTGTCGCTCTTAGCTGACTTACGCCAACCATAGATCTGGGATTCGTGTAACGACAGTTGTCTCGCTGCCGCAGCTACTCCCACTTTCTCTGCTAGCTTCAGGGCTTCTGCTTTAAATTCAGGGGAATGGATAATACGTTTTTTCTTGCTTGTCATGGTTCACCTCGTTAGTGATTGTACTCACTTAACTCGGTGTCCAAAACTGCTGGTGCGGATCACAATCACTTGATACCTAGGAGTTAACATGAACACACACTTACTTCGTACCTATACCGATGAGTCTTTAGTCGAAAAATATAAAAACAAGTATCACGTCACGGTCGCTTGGACTATTGATTTCAAAGACGAACTGCTTCCAAGTTTAGATGTTCTTCATAAAAATTATGCAGTTGATCCAAACAAGCTGAAAAGAGGCGTTGGGTCTTTAATTGTGGAAATTTCGTCTGATGCTATTCAATCAGAAAAGATTGCAGCGTTTGTTGGTGAGGTACTTGCTGTAACTCAAATCCTTGATGAAAACGGAGTAAATGCGTTTGGTTTTGAGATCGAAACCTCTGTTATTCGTCACCAGATGGCCGTTGAAGTTTCACAGGATTTATCTTTGAAGCTACTGACCGGTATTGATTTAGATATAGATTCATTACCAAGTGAAGAGCACACTTCATTCGGGTTGGCTCTTTCCAGTGCGGCATATTTATTTGGCTGCAATTTTACCACTGGTACAGATCATTCATGGGCACAGCCTTACATTAATGAATCAAATAAGTTTGATTATAATAATGCTATAAGCGCATTTTCATTAGAGAAGCGATTACGTGTCCAGTTAGGATTTGGAGAGATCCTTATCACTCCAAAAACAATACGTGAATATTTAGCATTGCCGTTTTGCCGATTTCAACGTGAAGAAAGAGGGTATGTCGAGGGAAGGCCATTTGATAAGGTTATGAAAATTATCGCTAAATCAGACGCTATACTTGGCGATAATCATGATCACACAATTTCTGCTAGACGTAGTTTGGGTGAAAATGCTTTGGCCATCTTCAATCAATCAGCTCACGTAACAACGCGCTTAAGTCCAGCTTCAGTTTCGAGCAAGAAATACTATGCAGCTGGATTTAGAATGATGCACAGCGAAAAAATGAGAAAACAATTAATTGATTTGGGGTATTTGAAAGCTGGCGAACAGTAATTCATTCCTTTCAAAGACTAAAATGACACAGAGCCTAAAAGGTTCTGTGTCATTTTTTTATCGTGGCGTCATATTGCAATGTCAATTTACATAAAAAATGGCCAATTTTTGAAAGTGACCATTGCGGAGTGTATTAATGATGAAATTGACGTTCTAATGGGATTTAGATTTAGTCACCAGACTATCAAGTTGAAGTTGTGCCTGGTCTACTAAGTAGGTGATAAAAATGATCGCTAGATTAATCGGTAAAAGAACCACTTTAGTGATAATAAATGCCGCTTTCGAGATTAACTTGCGACCAAATAACAGAGTTAGAAACATCACTGGGATAGTGATCGGGTAGTCAGTAGTAAGATTAGACGCAATAGTTACTACGTTCGATAGAGCTGGTGTTAGATGTTGAAGAAAATCAAACATATCAATTATTCCTTTTTAGATTTAATGCGTAGTCTCAATGAGATAAAAAAGGTCTAAAACATGACTACAAGACAATAATATCATCAAATTCAAACTAGCAAATTCTATGAGTGAAATTTTATGGCATAAAATCAAGGGCTTATGAAATGCAGTTTTTCAGGGGGAAATTATTTTCTGACCTATGACATGAATCAATACCTTGCAATTTTAAGTAGCCCCTATTAATATTTGTTTATTAGTTTTCTTGCGCCATGCACTTAGAATCCACACCTCTTGAGAGTGGAATTGCACTACGCAATATAGAGACACCTACCGACACGCAAATCATTTTGCATCGCTCATTTGAGCAATTACTTATTGGTCTTGTACCAATCCAGCACCAACTTCTGATATCTCACATGACACTTACTTTTTGTTTGTTGCTTTTTTGCATCTATTCAATGTGTTTGAACGTTACGTTTGATTCAGCTCTTACAAATTGATAATCACGTTTTTGGTGAATATGAATCTGTAATTACTATAGTCACTCAAGATAATTCATATCAAGAGTGACAACACAACAGCCAATAGGCATTTAGGAGAGAAACAATGGATATTATGACTATTTCAGTAATTTTAGGGGCAGCATTTGCTTTTACTTTCCTTCTTGAAGGATTTATAAGAGCGATTCGGGCCACCTTTGGTCACTTGATTCACCTGGCAAGTAAGTTACTTCAGCTATGTTGGACAATGACCAAAGCGGTTGCTTTTGATTTTCCTTTCTATTTTTATGGTGCATTTAACCTTCATTCCGCAGCCAATTTCAGAATTAAAACAATGTGATCCAGTGATCGTTTACAAATGTTAGTGCGACAGACCTCTTGATCGCGATCCCCAATTTTGATCTATTACTGTTATTTAACGGTCACTTTATTATGTCTGCTGCTCAACCTGTCATTAAACGCCTAGATCACTTAGGGCTGATCGCTGCTTTCTGCCATGAAATCGGTTTACCTGGTATTATTGATCGCGTCATTCCCAAGTACTCGGATCATAACGTTTCACATGGCGATGCGGTCTTGGCGATGATTCTCAATGGTCTTGGCTTTCACAGCAGAACGCTGCATATGTTTTCTGACTTCTTCGAGACGAAGCCTGTTGCCAAGTTGCTTGCTAAAGATATTGAAGCTCACCATTTAACGGACGATGTACTCGGACGCACGTTAGATGCTTTATATGAAGCAGATGTCTCCGCACTTTATCAAGCGATTGCAGAGCATGTCATTGATAAGCTAGGACTTAAAACAGACTCTGTACACCTTGATATCACTAGCTTCCATGTCGATGGTGAATATGCCCAGGACGAAGATCTTAATGCCATCAAGCTGGTAAAAGGCTACAGCCGAGACCACCGTCCAGAGCTAAATCAAGTGGTCCTTGAGTTGATTTGCGAAAATCAAGCTGGCCTGCCTGTTTACATGCAAGCGCTTAGTGGTAACACCAATGATGCTAAGGCATTCTCAGAAGTCACTAAACGGCATATTCATTGCCTGAAGGCAGCTCAAAACAGTCGCTACTTCATCGCCGATGCCGCTTTATACACCGAAGAGAGCATTCGTTCACTGGATGAGCAACAATAGAAGTTTATTACGCGTGTTCCAATGACCATTAAATCAGCCAAAGAGGCCTTAATGAACCTTGAGCCAGAGCAGCTGAGCCATATCGGCAATGGCTACTCGGGTTGTTGGATTGACGCTGATTATGGCTCGGTATCTCAGAAGTGGCTTTTGATTCATAGTGAACAAGCAACCAAGCGAGAACAGGTAACGGGGTCTGAAGCCCAATAACAGCACGCTCTACATGTGGGTGTTTGAAGGCAAGCAGAACGTGTATCAGAATTCGAGCCTGACGATTCCTCAGAACCGAGCCTATAGCATTAGCTCACCTCAGGTTTTAAATCACGAGTGCGCCATCGAATGGAGTGAGGTCTCGCTGAATATCCGCGCGTTTGCGTTTCAAGCTGGGGAGTATCAGGTGGTGCTCGGCATGAGTATCAACCACCATATTTTGTTTTTGGATAAACTCGACTGGATTTTGTTTTGGGCGCTCGGTTTGGCGTTTGTGATTTCTTCCGCGTTGAGCGGTTGGATTGTAAAACGTGGGTTGAAGCCGATTGTGGGGTTGAATCAGCACATTCAACAGATATCCCCAGAGCAAATGGGCATTCGTCTCGACCCAGATTCGTTGCCAATAGAACTGCGCGAGTTAGCCAACAAACACAACGCGATGCTCGATAGGTTGCAAACTGGTTTTCGCCGCTTGAGCGAGTTTTCTTCTGATATAGCACATGAGTTAAAAACGCCACTCACCAACATTACTACGCAAAATCAGGTCATTTTAGGTGCATGTCGAACGCCTGAGGAATATCAGGATGCGATTGCCTCAACGTTAGAAGAACTCAACCGCATCACGAAAACCATCAACGATTTGCTCTACATTGCCAAGGCTGAAAACAAGCTCATTCATCGCCATGACGAAGTGTTTGCGGTGCGGGAGGAAATCGACCGCTTGGTCGCGTATTTTGAAATATTGGCCGAAGATGCCGAGGTTCGAATCGTGAACTCAGGCGACGGTCAGCTCTATATGGACAAAAACATGTTTGAGCGTGCGGTGGGCAACTTGCTCTCCAACGCGATTCGCCATGCGTATGCTGATTCAACCATTGTGATTGACGTTCAAGAGGTTGATGAATGGGTTACGATATCGGTCAGCAACCAAGGTGACTCCATTGCCGAGCAAAACTTACCGTACCTTTTCGACCGATTTTATCGCGCAGATAAATCTCGCCAACATGTAGGTAGCGTCGGTGCAGGGCTAGGTTTGTCGATTACCCAATCTATCGTGCAAGCGTATGAAGGACAGATAAAAGTAACATCAGATAAAGACAGGACGCGGTTTGTTTTGATGTTGCCATCGGCAGGTGTCAATGGAAGTGATAAGTCCGTTGAAGCATAAAAGGCAAACCTTGGCTTGCCTTTTGAGACTCAAACTCGTTTTTATTTGGGTTATTGGCCCAGTTGATGAGCGGTTAGAATTGCAGAGTAGACATTTTCTGCCGTCACTGGGAATGGCATATTGTGGATGGTTTCTCCCTCGGCCGTTGAAGCTTCGGCGACCTCGCGCAATTTATCGTGATTAAGCTCTTTAACGCCCATATCAAATAAGTTGGTTGGTAGACCTACCGATCGGCAGAAGGCGAGAACCGTATTAATCTCTTCCATCGCTGCGTTTTCTAGCACCAGTTGAACAAGTGTGCCGAACGCGACTTTCTCACCATGATAGAGATGGTGACACTCTTCGAGCTTGGTTAGGCCGTTATGAATAGCGTGAGCGCCTGCTAGGCCACTGCTTTCAAAACCTATACCGCTTAGGTATGTATTGGCTTCAATAATATTTTCTACCGCTTTGGTGCTCACACCATTTTCTACCGCAGCTTTTGCTTTTACACCATCTTCAAGCAAGGTTTCATAACAGAGCTTCGCAAGAGCTTGCGCTGAACGCGTCGCTAAACCACCTGCCATTGTTGCCTTACCAGAGGTCATGTTGGCACGAGCTTCAAAGTAGGTGGAGAGCGCATCGCCCATCCCCGATACCAGTAGGCGAACAGGGGCTTTGGCGATGACTGATGTATCCATGATGACCATGTCTGGATTTTTAGGGATCATCAAATATTCTGCAAACTCACCTTCAGGTGTGTATATCACCGCAAGAGCAGAGGTTGGCGCATCAGTCGAGGCAATCGTAGGAACCACCACGACAGGAATTTTGGTGTAAAACGCAACGGCCTTAGCTGTATCTAAGGTTTTACCGCCACCAATACCGACAATGACATCGTGTTTTTGAGTGGCACAAATGTCCGTGATGCGTTCAATCTCAACGCGTGAACATTCGCCACCAAAAATGTTCATAGTGAGTGGAAGCTTTTCGTCAGCAAAGCTTTGTTTGACGTCATCACCAACCAGGTTAGTCACGAACTCATCGGCAATGACTAACGGACGTTCACCTAATGTTTTCACATAGTGAGCGATAGATGTAAGTACTTGTTCACCTTGGACGTATTTGCTTGGGCTGATAATAATTTTGTCCATAATTCAAACCTTTAACCTTTTTTATGTGTGTTTTGGACTGCAATGAAAATCCATTGTAGCGATAAGGTTTATATTAGGTTTGGTGAGGTAAGTGGTGAAGGATATCTCTGGTTTTGTTCCATGCTTTTATGACCTCGGTGTCAAACCGACTGTCAGAAGTAATAAGCATTAGTATGCTTTATGGCGCCGATCACTATTCAAGCGAATTCGTCGTTTTTCGTTTCATATTGAAACAAAAATACCGAAGTCGTTGTTTCAATATGAAACGGATTGATTTTTGTTGAGCACGTTTTTTCTCTGTTTAAGATGAATTCATACCCTACATAAAAATATAAATGGAATGAGATAGAACGATGAAAAAGTTAATTAACCAAGTCGATGATGTTGTATTGCAGCAAATGGAAGGCCTGGCATTGTCCCGCCCTGAGCTAAAAGCCAACTACGAGCCTCGTTACATGTGGCATGAGGAAACGCCGGGGCAAGTGGCATTGGTTTCTGGTGGTGGCTGTGGTCATGAACCTTTGCACGCAGGTTTTATTGGTAAAGGCATGCTGACAGGCGCCTGCCCTGGTGAGGTATTTACTTCACCTACGCCTGATCAAATGTACGAATGTGGCAACCAAGTGAATACTGGAGAAGGCGTGCTATTTATCATTAAAAACTACACCGGCGACGTATTGAATTTTGAAACGGCCGTGGAGCTGCTTCATACCGATGGCATCAAAGTTGGGTCGGTGTTGGTGGATGACGATGTTGCGGTCAAAGACAGCTTGTATACCGCTGGTCGCCGTGGCGTTGCTGGAACGGTATTGGTTGAGAAGTTAGTTGGGGCTGCCGCGAACAAAGGTTATTCGTTGGAGCAATGTGAAGCTCTGGCTCGTCGCGTTAATAATCACTGTCGCTCATTTGGCGTGGCGCTTAATGCTTGTGTTGTGCCAGCGGCGGGTAAACCATCTTTTGTTCTGGAAGATGATGAAGTGGAGTTTGGTGTTGGTATCCATGGTGAACCAGGTATCAAGCGAGTGAAATACACCGATGTCGATACGTTAGTGGATGAAATGTTTACTGAAGTTGCTGAAAACACACCTTATCAGCGCACTTTGCGTATTTGGAATCGTGACGAAGGTGAATGGGGTGAAGTGGAATCCAGCATTGAGCCTTTTGCTGCTGAACACGACTACATTGTGATGGTGAATGGTATGGGTGGTACGCCAACTTCAGAGCTTTACGGGGTGTACCGCCGTCTTGCTCATAACTGCGAGCAAGCGGGGTTCCGTATCGTGCGTAATATGGTTGGTAACTTCTGTACGTCACTCGATATGGAAGGCGTTTCAATTACGTTGCTGAAAGCAGATAAAGAGATGTTGGAGCTGTTTGATGCTCCTGTCGATACGGCCGCGATCAAGTGGTAACAGGGGGGAGCAAACATGCAAATTGAAAAACAACATATCGTTCACTGGTTAGAGCTATGTGCAAAAACGTATCAAGAGAATCAAGATTTTCTGACCGACCTTGATCGTGATATTGGTGACGCAGACCATGGTCTCAATATGAACCGAGGCTTTAAAAAAGTCGCGGAAAAACTGCCGCAATTTGCGGACCAAAATATCGGCAGCATTCTCAAGAATACGGGCATGACCTTGCTTTCTAGTGTCGGTGGGGCAAGTGGCCCGCTGTATGGCACGCTGTTTATTCGCACGGCTGCCGCTGTCGGAACTCGAGAGCAACTAACGTTTGAAGAGTTGGTTGATGCACTAAAAAGCGGTGTGGATGGCGTGGTGTCTCGTGGTAAAGCGGAACTGGGTGATAAAACCATGTGTGATGTTTGGTTACCCGTTTTAGTTAGCGTGAAGGCGTCGTTAGAAAATGGCATGAGCGCTGACCATTTATTGAATGAAATGGTTGAGCTAGCAGAAACGAACGCGGTTGCCACGATTGAAATGTTGGCGAAAAAAGGGCGAGCAAGCTATTTAGGTGAACGTAGTATTGGTCACCAAGACCCCGGCGCAACCTCTTCTTTGTTAATGATTAAAGCACTACAGCAGGCAATAGCAGGTAATTAAGATGGTGGGAATTGTAGTTGTATCTCATAGTCGTCGCCTTGCAGAAGGGGTGGCCGAACTTGCCACCCAAATGACGCAAGGCAAAGCCAAGCTTGCGATTGCGGCTGGGATTGATGATCCAGAGAACCCGATCGGAACCGATGCCATAGCCGTGATGGAAGCGATTGAGCAGGTACATGATCAACAAGGGGTTGTTGTGTTGATGGATCTTGGCAGCGCGTTGCTTAGCACGGAAATGGCTCTGGATCTGATTGATGATCATGTGAGGGAAAATGTCACCCTTATCTCGGCCCCCATTGTTGAAGGGACCATGGCGGCGTCGGTGGCTGCTGCTGCCGGGCTACCTTTATCGACGGTAGTCGAAGAGGCACAGAATGCGTTAAGCGTAAAACGGGAGCACCTTGGTGATCAGCTACTAACATCCGCTGAGATAGCGCCAGTATCAGAGAACTTTGAGCAAGAACGGACATTTGATTGGGTAGTGCAAAATCCGAATGGATTACATGCTCGTCCCGCTGCGGCCATTGTTGGTGCACTCGCGCCTTTTGACTGCCAATTATGGTTGAAAAAAGGCGAGCGCCGTGTAAACGCGAAAAGCTTAAACAGCATTGCGAAACTTGGCGTTCGTAGCCAAGAGACGATCACGCTGTGCGCACTCGGCTCTCAATCCAGTGAAGCAATCAAGGAATTTGAAGCCTTAGCTAGTGAGCACTTCGGAGAAAAAGAGGCGGTTGAGCAAGGCATTATCGAATCTGAAGAGAGCACGGATACTTTGCTCGATGACATGGTCCCTAATCAGATTGAAGGTGCTGTTGTTGGTCTTCGAGTCAATGACGGTATCGCTACTGCTCCAGTTGTCCTTTTTACTCATGAAATGCCAGTTGTGCCTGAACGTGATTTCCAAAGTGAACAAGATGAAATTGAACGGGTTAAGCATGCGATAGGCGTGGTTGTTCAACATTTGCAGGAGCAAGCGAAGCAGCCGAAAGGGGAAATATTTTCTGCTCATAGCATGATGCTCAGTGACCCAGAATTATGGGCATCGGTTGAGTCGCGAATTCAAACGGGCATGATAGCCGAGCAAGCTTGGATAGAATCACTGCAAACGTTAGCCGACGAGTTTCGCCAGGCTGAAAGCCAGTACATGCGGGAACGCGAAGCTGATGTGCATGATATCGCACGCCAGGTTATGGTTGAAATGACAGGTGTAACGCCTAATGCCATCGACATTAAGGAACCGAGTATTTTGTTGGCCCGCGATCTGATGCCTTCTGATGTGGCCGGGCTTGATAAATCGAAAGTGCTTGGTATCTGTTTGAGTGAGGGAGGGAAAACCTCTCACAGTGCGATTCTTGCTCGTGCGATGGGGATTCCTGCCATCGTTAAAGCTCAGGGCTGCCTTGATGCTGTGCGTGCTGGTCAAGTGGTGACTATTGATGGCTTTCGAGGGCATTTATGGTTCTCTCCTTCAGATGCCGTACAGCAGGAATTAGAAGCTCAGCAAATTGAGTGGCAAAACTCACGACAAAGTGCACTAGCGAGTGCTCAGCAAGCCGCAGTCACCTGTGATGGTGTCCATATTCCAGTATTCGCCAATATTGGTGGACCGAAAGATATTGATGATGCACTAACATCAGGAGCTGAGGGCGTTGGTCTATTCCGGACTGAGTTTCTATTTCAAAACAGTGATGAGTTGCCGACTGAGGAAGCGCAATACCAAGTGTATCGTGATATTGCCGCCGCACTTGGTGATAAGCCACTTACGATTCGTAGTCTAGATGTTGGCGGTGATAAGCCTTTAGTCGCTTACCCTATGCCAGCGGAAGATAATCCATTTTTAGGTCTGAGAGGGGTGCGGTTGTGCCTTCAACATGAGTCATTGTTTACCGCCCAACTTCGAGCCATTCTGAGAGCCTTTCACGAGCAACCGAATATTCAATTGATGATACCGATGGTGGCTCAGGTTGAAGAAGTGAGAAAAGTAAAAGCGCTGTTGGCACATCAAGCAAACCAACTCGGCTTGGATGCGACTCATTTGCCTGTCGGTATTATGATTGAGGTACCCGCCGCGGTATTAAATGCAGATGCGTTAGCACAAGAAGTCGACTTTTTCTCTATTGGCACCAATGATTTGACTCAATATGTTATGGCAGCCGATCGAGGCAACGCTGCCGTTGCTGAATTGGTGAACTACTTTGAACCATCGGTACTAAAAGCCATTGAACTCACTTGTGCAGCAGGCGATCGCGCGGGCATACCGGTCAGTATGTGCGGTGAGATGGCTGGTGATCCAAATGCCACAGAAACATTACTTCGTGTTGGGTTACGAAAATTCAGCGCCAGTTCGAGTATGCTACCGGGACTAAAAGCGCAGATTCGTCAGTTGTCTGTCGATGTTTAATCGATACCTTTATCGTTAGTACATGTATACCGGCGTGCTTACGCCGGTTTTACTTTTGTAGGAACGCCACTTCTTGGCTTAATACAGCTTCATTTGCTCCTGCAGCCCAAACTTATTAATTTTTCTCCATAAGGTCGTGCGGCCAATTTGCAATGCTTTCGCCATATCATGCATTTTGCCATCACACTGATTCCAAGCCTGAACGATAGCTCTTCTCTCGGCTTCTTCTAACGTGATTACTGGCGTATTTTCTGCGGTATGGCGAGAATTCAGTTTAATGTCTTCAGGAATATCGTTCAGCTTGATTAAGTTGGAACTGCGGTTCAGCAAAATTCGCTCAGTTCGGTTTCTTAATTCAGAGTTGTTGCCTGACCAACGAAAATTCATCAACGCTTCCAGTGCGACTGGCTCTATCGAGATCGTCACATTGTGGCGGCGTTCATAATGGCTGATAAGCTGCTGGACGAGAAATTCAATGTCTTCTTTACGCTTTCGTAGTGGCGGAATATGCAGTTCGTTCGAGGAGATTTCATAATAAAGTTGCCGACCAAATGAGCGCTGAGTGACATACTCGCTGATCTCTGAAGCGGTGCTCGTAATAAGTTGAAAGTCTACGGGGATCAATCGCAAACTGTCGCTGCGGCTGACGAGCCCAGTTTTTAACAACTTAAGTAGCACGGCTTGTAAATCGGGTGACAGATATTCCACCTTTTCCAAAAAGAGCGTGCCGCCATGGGCGAGTTCAAACTTAGAGGGCATGCCTTGCCCCTCGTCGTATCCCAGGGTTTCTTTGACCAGTTGCTCTGTATTGATGGAGCGGCAGTTGAGCGTAATGATCGGCCCTTCTTTGTAGGTGCTTTCGTTATGAATCGCCATGGCGAGAGTGGCTTTTCCTACACCTTCTTCACCTGTAATTAGAATCGGTGATTTGGACTTTATGGCCCGTTTTGCCACGGTAATGACGTGCTTCATTTTTCGTGAAATAACAGGCAAAGTGCTGAATGTATAGCGCGCACTGCCACCTATTTGTTGTTGAGCAAGTTCGCGAATTTTATCGATGGGGTGCAAAAACAATAAGTGCGTGCCGTCGTTGAGTGGACGCAAGGTAATGATCGCTTCAACAAACTCGCCACGAACCTCTACCGTTGTGAGCTTGCGGTTGATGCTTGCACCCGACTCAAGACTATTGAGGACATTCGGCGGGAAACGTAAAACAGAAAAGACTTCTTTATCCAAAATCTGACTGGCTTCAATGTTTAACAAACGCTCTGATTGATGATTTACCATGGTAATACGGCTTTCTTCATCCCAGGCCAGAAGGCCATCATCCATGCATTCTAACGTTGCGTTGTGCGCACAAGTGAGGCGGTTAATGTTTTCTTGTTCCGACTGAATATGGATTTGCAAACTGACTTCTTTCGCGCTCGACGCGATGATGACTAAGTTTTCTTTCTTATAGCTCTCTGCTTTTTTGAGAAGGCATGTTGTGCCGCGTAACTTGCCAAATTGGTCGAAAACAGGTGCTGCTACAGAGGCATAAGAATGTAAGTGGCGATTGAAATGTTCTGCTGCGAAAACTTCACTCGGGATATGAGTACTAATACAGAGATTGACCGCATTTGTGCCAATTTTTCCTTCAGATAGAAAACAGCCTTGTTTAATGCCGAGCGCCTGCATCTCTTGCTGCATAGAGTGATGTCCCACAACGGAAAGAACGCAGCCGTTGCCGTCAGTTACCATCAATAGCAGGTCTTCGTCTCCTAGCATGTCGTAAGTGTCTTCAAGTACGGTCGTGGCGCATTCGATGAGGTGCTCGTTGCGTTTCATCAGAGATGAGAAGGTAAATCCAGAGGCAATATGTGGCTTTGACCAGGTGTAAGGACTGCATTGCTTTATGCAACGCTCCCACGACTCAAGTACGGGAGTGCGGGAAAATTCTGGAGATACCCAATGGTGTTTCTGGAAAAACGCCCATTTGGTTTTAGTGTCTTCGATTAAAAGCATGCCATACCGTTTCAATACTAGCGATAGATTGGTCTGATATTACAGGGACATACGAATATGGACTGTGATGGCTTTCACGCACGTCATACAGAAAGGACACGTAAAGAAAAGGTAACTATTCACCCAGGAGCTATTGACAGCAAATTTATGTGACTGAGTTAACTTGATCCCACATCCAACTTGAGTGATCTTTTTGTGGTGGCAATCTGGAGGTATGAATAAGAAAACATTACCTCCACCGCCAGATTTCGATTCGCCTGAAGAGGCGAAAGACATCATCCACTTTTTATGGAATAAGCTGGCAGAGCTTGAAGACCGACTAAATCAAAATAGTCGAAACTCTTCTGTGCCATCATCTCAACAACCCCTGCATAATAAAGCTAAGAATACTTCGCCAAATCGGAAGAAATCTGGAAAAAAGCAAGGAGCTCAACCAGGTCATAAAGGCCATCGCCGACTGCTTCACCCTGTTGAAGACAGTGCCTCGGTTGAGCAATACTTACCGAATAAGATATGCCACTGCGGTGGGTGTGTTATTCCAAATCGAAAACCTTATAAACGACACCAAATCTTTGACTTGCCAGATATCTCATACACGCTTGTTGAACATCAAATCTTTAAAGGCGAGTGCGCATGGTGTGGTGATAAACACCAAGCGGAGCTTCCAGAGTCTGTGCCCGATGTTCAAATGGGGCCAAATCTACATAGTTTTATCGCAATCCAGGCGACGCAGCACCACCAAAGCATAGGTAAAATACAATCTATGTTGAAAGACGTCTTCCAGCTTAACTTCTCAACAGGTGCAATATCAGCGGCGCAAGGACGAGTCACTGAATACTTAGCCGATACTCATACTCAAATTCATGAAACAGTCAAAGCATCTAAACTGATTATGGCTGATGAGACTTCGCATCAGCGCAATAATGATAAACGCTGGATGTGGGCCGCACTCAGCAATGACGTAGCCTTTTTCCAAATTAACAGTGGAAGAAACCAACATGCTGCCAAACGACTACTTGGTGAAGCGGTTTCACACCTTTTAATGACTGACCAATATTCTGCCTACAAATATATCGACGAATCTAAGCGCCAATTATGCTGGGCTCACATATTAAGGAACGTCATCGCTATCGAGGAGAGCGTTTGTCCTGAAAACCAAAAAATCGGAGAAAAACTCGCTTTAATCGCTCATAGCGTATTCAGGTGTCATCACCGATATATCGAAGAAAAAATTACCGAAAGCCAATATTACCGCCGACTCAGGCGATTACGAAAGAGCTGGCTTCATTGGCTCAAATTGGGTAGTTATCAATGCTCAAAACGATATCGAGGTAGATGTCGAAACCTCATCGCTGATGATGCCATGGTCTGGCGGTTTATGGACGACTCCGAGTGCCCGTTAACAAACAACGCAGCGGAGCGAGTTCTCCGTAATTACATACTGATGAGGAAGTGTTGTTACGTGACTCGCTCATATCGAGGCGACCCGTTCCGCGAACGAATGTTCTCGCTGATAGAAACAGCCAAACTTCAGCAGGTCTCTGCTTATAAATGGCTGCGTGAAATCGTCGAACATCACATGTTGAAAGTTGATTATCAGGCGCCAGTATTTTTAGCGTAAACCGTCGTCAATAGCTCGTGGGTGAATAGTTACCTTGCGAGCGTCTTTCATTTTGGTCCGGAACAGAATATTCCAGTATGACCGCTTATAGTACTGCATCTTAATCTTCATTGTGATTGCGTTCAGAGCACCCATTGACATCGGGAGGAAGTCCTTATAGTACGTTTTCGTTCCATTGGGCTTCAGACCCCGTAACGTTTTATAAGAACTTAGACAAAAATATCACCAAAGAGCTGAAAGCGCTGGGACAACTAAAGAAAAAGCAGTTTGCTTGCGCAGTGGATGCCGAGCAAGCAATGAGCGACTTCGCCAACCAGTGTCATTTGCTTGGCTTCGCTCAATCAACCATCGTTAAAGAGCCAATTTATTCAGGTCGTGGTCGGCCGAAGAAAGATGAAAAGCCGACGGGATACCACTATTTGATAGATGCTACGCCTTATACCGATCTAGAAAAGGTGAAACTGGCCAAGCTTAAAGTAGGTATGTTTATTCTCGCCACCAACGATACTGACAACACCGACCTAACAATGGTTGCATTGCTTGAACATTACAAGTCTCAGCAAAAGGTCGAGCGCGGCTTTCGCTTTTTGAAAAGCCCTGAGTTCTTAACATCATCAATTTTCCTGAAGAAACCTCAGCGAATCGAGGCACTACTGATGATCATGACGCTGAGCCTACTCGTCTACGCAAGCTTAGAGCACAAAATCCGAGAGAGTCTCACTAAGACCGAGGAATTCTTTCCTAGCATGGTAAAGAACAAGACGACAACTAAACCGACGGCACGTTGGGTATTCTTAAAATTCGAAGGTATCGATACACTCGAATTTGGCGGCCAAAGCTTCATAACGGGTGTTCAAGAGCATCAGACTCGGCTGCTTAAGCTTCTTGGTGTTCTGTATGAAGCAGTTTATTCCTAAATTGGCTGCGGAATCTCGGGAGCGCCACGAGGTGCTCAACACTGCTCTGGGCAAGAGACGCAGCCAAGCGATTAAATGGCATAATAAGCCCAGAACGTTAACCTAAACAATGGGTTAAGTCCAGTAGGGTGCAAAGTCCCTACCTAGGAAATTGCTAGTTCACCTAGAAGTCTGACTGGCATACATGATGGCAACAGCATGATATGAAGCCCAGTGACAAAGACGAGAAATCGTTGAGACGCAATGTAGGCCGTAGCATTAAGCGAACTTGGTTAAGCATCGTCACGCAAGTGGAAATGGGGAGTCGCTCTGAGTATACGAACCCTGCCACATACATTGAAGCAACTAGCGAAGGCAACTGTGTGGTTTCCCGGTGTAATACAAGATGGCATGCATTGAGGGATGTTGAGTAAACGTGGGAGAGCCTATTGCTGTGGGAGTCGCGCCCCAGCGCAGAGATATAAGAGGGGACCTCGAAATTCTCAGTGTATACACAATAGGCAGTCGGATGAGCCCATAGTACCAAAGATGATGAGGACAACATAACCTCATCTAGGGAAGGGGCCCAAACATAAATGACGTTTTTAAAGAAATTTCAGCAGGAGATTGCCGAATGGCTAGCACTTCAAATAAAGTTCGAGAATTTCAGCGAAAACTTTACCTGCGCTCAAAGCAGGAGCCAGACCAAGCATTTTATAGTCTGTATGACAAAATTTGTCGTTTCGACATCCTGTGGGATGCCTTCTATTTGGGGTCACACGACGATTCGGAAAATATTGTACGCTAAGAGCATAACATAATGACTTTAAACGATTAATTATCCAGTTCTGGCCATATGTAATCTCCCGTTAAATTTATATGTTCCCACCCTAAAGGAGATAAGTGGCTAAGCAATGCATCATCGATGATTTCCCCACGGCTGCGGAGTGTTTCTAATGCCTGACTGATGTACTCTGTATTCCATAAAATAATTGCAGCAACAACCAGATTAAGCCCACTGGCGCGGTAACGTTGGTTTTCAAAGCTCCGGTCTCTTAATTCCCCCAATCGGTTAAAGAAAACTGCCCGAGAAAGAGCATTTTTCGCTTCACCTTTATTAAGGCCAGCCTGAACTCGACGTCTAAGATTAATATCTTGCATCCACTCCAGAGTAAATAAAGTGCGTTCTATACGCCCTAACTCCCGCAATGCCAGTGCCAATCCGTTTTGACGGGGATAGCTACCGAGCTTTCTCAGCATCAGAGAAGCTGTGACCACTCCCTTTCCGATTGATGCAGATAATCTGAGGATATCGTCCCAATGCAAGGCGATATAATCAAAGTTCACATCCCCACCAATTAGCCCTCCTAATGTCGGATAATCCGATTTGTTACCGGCTATATACAGACGCTTATCTGAAAGATCACGTATTCGTGGAGCAAATTTGAATCCCAATATTGGCATGAGTGCAAATACATGATCAGTGAATCCAGCGGTATCCGTATAATGTTCTTCAATGTTGAGTTCAGATTCATGGTTAAGAAGGCCATCCAGTACATAGGTGGCATCTCTCGCAGGGGAGTTGATGATCCGGGTATGAAACGGCGCATAGTGGTCTGAAATGTGAGTATAAAAAATACTTCCCGGCTCTGAGCCATATTTAGCATTAAAGTGTCCCTTGGATTCTCCCCGACCTCCCGCATTAAATCGCTGCCCATCCGAAGAGGATGTCGTACCATCACCCCACCATTGAGAAAAATGATGTTGATGCTGTGCATTTGTCAGCTCAGCCAATGCTTTACTGTAAGTATCGTCTCGAACATGCCAGGCCTGTAACCAAGAGAGTTTAGCGTAAGAAGTACCAGGGCAGGATGAGGCCATTTTTGTCAGACCTAAGTTGATTCCGTCTGCAAGAACAGCAGTCATTAACATTACTCGGTCAGATGCGGGTTGTCCCCCTTTCAAATGAGTAAAATGGCGTGAGAAATCTGTCCATCTGTCTACCTCCAGAAGAAGTTCAGTTATTTTCACTTTAGGCATAAGTGCTGATACCTTCCTAATCAACTTCTCAGCCTCATCTGGAACAGAGTTCGTCAACGGTGTAATGCGCATTCCGCTGGCAGTCACTATCGTACCGGGAAGGTTGTTGTCAGCAGCATGGAGTTCGACTCGTTTCAATGCGGTGACTAGCTGGTTCTTTTTCTGTTCAAGGAATAACTCACCGTCAGTTTCAATATCCAGCCCTAACTCTTGTTGGCTAAACAGTGCGCGATATTTGTCGAGAGGAAGCAGGTAATCTTCAAAGTCCATAAACTGTCGGGAATGACGAACCCATATGTCACCCGAACGAAGCGCATTTTTCAGTTCTGAAAGGACACAAAGTTCATAATACTTTTTATTGATTTCTTCCTCAGTAAAGACAAGGGAGGCCCATCGTTTTCGAATAAAGTCAGTCGGTACGTCTTCGGGTAACTTACGCGCTTTGGTCAGGTTCAGTTTACGAAGGACATTAACCGCATCAAGCAGAGACTGGCTGACTGGAGCCGCCTTTAATTCCAGTGCATCAAGAAACGCCGGAGTGTAACGGCGTAACTGAGGATACGCATCAATAATGAGCGTAAGATGATCAAACTCTGGTTGGCTAAGTTGCTCTGCGCTTTTGATACTATCAAGAAAGACCTGCCAGCCAATGGAGGTTTCAATAGCATCAAATGGATCACTTTTTGATTCTCTGGCTTTCTGAATAAGGCGTCCGGCCTGTGACAGTACCTTTAGTTGCTCATTAATTTGCTTGCCTGAGCTTTGAAACTGTTCAGCATGTTTTCGTCTGGCAACATTCTCTTTACTAGCCATGATTCGGTCATGCATATCTATGAGTTCATCAATCAAAGTGGCTCTTGTATCAAGTACCACAGCCGCCAGTGTTGCGTGTCGTCTTAACGGTTCGAAATCCCTGAGATGTTGTGGTGTCATTTGACCACCTTCACGGGCTATTTTTCTGAGCCTATTTTGATGAACCATTTTTTCCAGACCATCAGGCAGAGATAGTGCCTGAATATATTCAATTCTCTCTATATGTTTTAGAACGTGCTTTGCATTGGGAAAACCATGTGGCTGCCGTAACCAGTTAATAAACGTCTGGCTTTGCTGGTTCCGCATCAGTAGAAGTCGATCCAACTGCTCTTTTTGACCTTCAGACAATTCCGATGTCAGTGCACGATATACTCTCTTCGTTCCGAGAGTGATCGCTTCCGCGCATATCCTTTCCAATACCTCCATGCCAGGAATAACTACCTTTTGGGTGCGTAGATAATCCAACAACGTTTTGGCAAGCACCATACCTGATTCGGTTTGGACCGAAGTCTTTAGTAAATATTGTACGGACAAACGAAAATGGGACAGAGTAAAAGAGGCCATCCCTAACCAGTTCATCAGCTCAGTGAGATGTTCCCTGCGGGTCGTCTTTCTTATCGCATACCTCTTCCAATGTGTTATTGGTACACCGAGTTGTTCACTTACGAAAGACAGCAGGTGGGCTGGAGGTTCTTCATCTGGAGGAATGGGTTTTCCGGGATATCGCAAGTAGCAAAGCTGAATAGCAAACCCAAGTCTATTGTGTTTCCCTCTCCTTTGGTTAATAAGGGCAAGGTCGGCATCGTTAAATAGGTAGTGTCGGACAAGATCATGATGCTCTTGAGGAAATGCCGTTAATGTTTCACGTTCAGATAACGTGAAGAGGGTTTTGCGTGGCAATCTTATTTCCTCCGGTAGCTATGTCAAAAGGACACACACTTAGCTAACCAGATAAATGCCTCAATTAAAACCCGATGCTGACAATCCGGTTTCATAGGTGTGAGGTACGACAGAATCGCTTGGTGATCACACACTGAAAATCAGTATCGTAACTCGGAAATGTCGGATAGGCGACACCTGTTACCAGATGCCGCCCTCCTGAGAACCGTACGTGCAACTTTCACTGCATACGGCTCAAGCCTCCACTAAGGCGTTAGTGTTACCCAGCAATTCACAAAGCTGTTGCAACAGGTTCAAACCATGAGTTACGACCTGTATTTTTCACCTTACGTTCATTGAGAAAACCTTCCCAAAAAGGATCGAACGGGTTCGCTTGACTCATGATTTTTACATGTCGCTTGATTGGCACTTGACCGATTTGAAACAGTCGGATCACGCCATACAGCCCATCCTTTTTAAACCAGCCATGGAAAATCCATTGCCCTTGATAGTTTAGAAAGTACTTGTGTGCGATCCATTTACGCCCCTTGTTTGGGTGACGCCTGACTGACCATCGCCATAACGCTAGAAACACCTGATGGCCAACATAGCCGAAGGTTTGTTTAGCAACACAATGGCGATAGTAATTCGCCCATCCTCGTAGTTTTGGATTCATCATCTTGATGAGATCGGCTACTGGGATTGTTGCGTGTTTTCTGATGACGTCACGCATGTTTCGTAAGAATGATAATACGTTGGACTTGCTCGGTTTAATGAGCAGTTTTCCTTTGTACTTTCTGGCGTTAAAGCCAAGAAAGTCAAAGCCATCATTAATATGAGTCACATGCGTTTTCTCTTCAGAAAGCGTTAAACCTCTTTCTTGTAAGAAAGTCATCAGTTGCGGCTTAATGTCATTCACAAAAACTTCCTTTGAAGACCCAGTGATAACAAAGTCGTCAGCATAACCTATAAAGTTGACTCTGCTGCCTGTTTTGCGAGCGATAGACTTAGTTAACTTTTCTAGTCCGACAAGAGTAAGTAACATCAGGGTGGGTGAAATTATCCCGCCTTGTGGTGTTCCCTCTGCCGTTTTGTAGAACAGCCCCTTGTCTATATAGCCACATCCCAGCCATTGCTTGAGCATCCTTTTGTCTGTCGGGATATTATCAAGTAGCCACTGGTGACCTATCTTGTCAAAACAAGCTTTGATATCCCCCTCAAGAACCCATTGTGCTGCTCCCTTTTTGCATAGGCATTTGAAGCACTGCTGTATTGCATCGGCTGCGCTTCGATTGGGTCTAAACCCATAGCTGTTAGGGTCGGCAATTGTTTCAGATATAGGTTCTAGTGCGAGAAGGTGTAACGCTTGTTGCGCTCGGTCTATCATACACGGGATACCTAATGGTCTAAGCTTGCCGTTTTTCTTTGGGATATAGATTCTTCTGAGCGGTTTGGCTCGATAGCCTTTTCTGCTCAGTAAGCTGACTGCCGCCATTCGACGTGCATCGGTGTTCCAGATGTCGCCGTCAATTCCTGGCGTTTTACTGCCTTTGTTTTGTGATACTCGACGAACAGCGAGAAGTTTTGCTGCTTTCGAGTGAGTCAGTATCCACTGTAGTGCTTTTGCCTTACCGTGTTTACCTTCTCGGATTGCTTTTGCAATGCGCATCTGGAGCCTTAACACATGACGCTCAACCGCTTTCCAGTCGATGGATTGCCATTGGGCGCTGCCAGAAGGGGCACTCACTTCATGAGAAGAGATCATCTGCGTTCCTTCTTAAATAAAGTTTTCCAAATCATCTTGCAATGGGAGACCAGTTGGAAGTGGGCACACTTTCGTGTCAGACATTCGTCTGTATCTGCATCATTACAATGCAGCATTCGCTTTTTCCAACCTCCTTTACCAGCACCGCTATCGGCTCTCTTCACAGACAGCTTTCCCGAAGGAACGATACTGGCTTACCGTGTTCCGCATGTCGCGCAATATCAGGGTAGATGCCCACTATAGATGTATGGACTCCTCTCCCCCCAGGGAGTACGGTACAGATACATCTGATAAAACTGTGGAGAGCAGATATGGAAGACAATCTTTTACTTGCAATCGACTTAGCGAAAAACTCATTTCAAGTTTGCTATATGAGAAACAACGGTGAAGTTCTTTTAAACAAAGCTATTAGTCGTAACAGTTTGATTAAACTGCTAACTGGAAAGAAGAGGTTTTCCTTGGTAGCCATGGAAGCTTGTGGTGGTGCTCACTATTGGGCCCGCTTAGCCAAAGGAAACGGCCATGAGGTAAAAATCATCCAACCTCGATCAGTTAAAGGGCTACAACTTAAGCAAAAGACGGATAAGAACGATGCTTATGCAGTAGGTGTTGCTGCTCTTCTCCCTCATATATTCAGTTGTAATTTGATGTCTGAAGATGAGCAAGGGTTGCAGTGCTTAGATCGAGCTCGAGCATTACAATTAGCACAGCGAACAGCTCTCAGTAATCAGATGCGTGGGTTCCTAAACGAATATGGCATCGTGTTGCCTAAAGGAATAGCCCCTTTAGTAAAACGGATCCCAGAAATATTAGAAGATGCCGAAAATGGCTTGCCTGATAGTTTACGCCAGGTACTAGCTTCACAAGCTGATATCCTAGCGATGCAAACAGAACAAATAGAATACTACGACTGTTTGATTGCAGAACACATCAAACAAAACAAAATTTGCCAAAAGCTGAGTAAACTGGAGGGTGTCGGCCCAATTGTAGCGTTAGGTCTAATGATACGTTTAGGTGACGGTAAAGAATTTACACACAGTAGGGATGCATCTGCTTGTATTGGATTAACACCGAAACAACACTCTACAGGTGGTAAAGAACGGATTGGGCATATTTCTAAAAGTTGTGCAGATAAGCGCTTGAGAAGTCTCTTGTATCAAGGAGCAATGTCCATAGTGTACAAAGTAACACTTCGTGCTCCAACAACAGAGAAAGAACGATGGCTAAAATCTATCGTAGAGCGGCGTGGTAAGAAAATAGCCGCAATAGCTATGGCAAATAAAACTGTTAGAACAGCCGTTGCACTCATAAAAAGTGATAGTGACTACCAACCATTGCCGATTCAAGCGTAATTATCGTTAAATAAAATTTTAATTCAATGGCTTGCATAAAATAAAGCGATAAGAAAACCAATGGAATTCAGCTCCGCACTAAAGTATTCGGATACTGCACTATAGACTTGAACCATTGGGGCGAACACATCAAAGGGCAGGAATAGCTATCCAAAAAGAGCCCGTATATAAGTGCGCAACTATCGTCATATTTTAAAGGCATTGATTAAAACGAGGAGTCCATATAAGTGCGGAGAGTGCAGTGACCACGAAAAAGTACTGTCCAACCTCTTTCCAACTCTCATTGCCTTTTGGCTACAGCGTAATAACCACTTCCGCTGCTTCATCATATAACGCACCTTGAATGGATTCACATATGTTCATCATACTGACTACCTAGCACTTACCCGAATTGTGGTTTTCAGGAGGAACGTCCTCTCACGATTCTTTTCCCACTCAGCCCAACTGCCAAGTTTCGTTACATTGTCCGAGCCGCTGCTTTATTCAGGCTCGTAGGTTCATCTGGTGATACAGACGGTTCACTCATAAAGCGGTGAACAACGCTTCATACGACTTCAGGTCGCACGGACAGAAATGGTTTAGAGTATTTACTTAAATTAGCAAAGGACGAATAACTTCTGGTATGGAAACTCAGTGTCCAATCTAACAGGAGCAATTTAGTTAATAGAAATGCAGCTTCATCGCGACGCTCTATATGTATTGGCTTAACAAAGGTGCTGCCAGCTTCAATGCAATACCACACATGATGCATGAAATCGCAGAATCTAAAATTCGCCATGTTGGGGTTCTAGGGATTTTCCCCTCTAAAAAGACATAATTCTCTGTAGACCACACCAATAAATGGCTGCGGAGGTGGGTTACTACTTATAAGTGTGGCAAATTAGGTAAATATCGTACATTTAATACGGAACAGCCCTGATATGGCCATCAAAAACGAAATTACTATTCTCACGAGAGCAGAACAGGCAAATCTTTATTCCCCACCCATTTTTTCAATCGAAGAACAACGTCTGTACTTTTCTCTGAACGATGCGGAATTGGCAGTTTTTCGGTCAATTCGTCTCAGAGCTCATAGATGTTACTTTGTCGCGATTTTGGGATACTTCAAATCAAAGCCCGTCATCCTAGATATCGCTTACTCGCAGGTTTCTAAGGATTTAATGTTCATCAGTAAAGAGCTGCTTGGCGGCAAGGGGCTCAGACCATTCACTCCCTCACAAAAACAAAAAGATCGACTCTACGCAAAAGTATTAGACCTTGCTGGTTATCACAAATGGGACGAAAGTCAGCACTTCAATTCTCTTTTCGACCACCTTGTTCAGGTGGGCAATGCCTGGCTGGAGCCGCGTTACCTCTTTGATACTGCTATTGAATTCCTAACCAGTCACAGCATTGCTATCCCTAGGTACACCGTACTCCAGAGACTGATAAGCAGAGCGATGCAGCAGGTCAGAAAAGACCTGGCGCACCAACTTAATCAACTCACCAGTCCTGAACTTCACGTCTTTCTGGACAGCATAACAGCCATTGATGACGGACTAAGCCTGAACCAGCTCAGAGGCGGTGCAAAAAGTCTGACCGTACCTGAACTTAAAAAAGAGCTTGCCCTTTATCATCAGTTAGCGCCATGGCGCACGCAAATCAATGGCGTTATCGATGGGCTTAATCTGTCTCTTAAAAATCGACAACACTTCGGTGAGCTCATCAACTATTACGGTAGTAAACTCAAACGATTCAAACGCGCACAGCAGCATCTATGGTTGCTATGTCACCTGACAGAGCGGATACAACTGGCACTGGAACGGTTAACTGATGGGTTCATTTACCATATCCGCAAGCAACAAGAAGCTGCCAACACCTTTGCACAACAAGCAGTGTTCCTGTCCTGGCAGTCAGCCGCGGACAATGTCACGAAAGCGGCAGAGTTACTGCATCTGTTTGTGGATGAGAACATTGATGATAATCAACCCTTCTCAGTAGTCAGACAACAGGCATTGAAGGTCATGAATGACAGGGATATCCAGACCCTCTGCCTTTACCTGAAAAAACAGAAACGGACCGTGGAAGAGTACCAGTGGCAACATTACGATGAACAATGCAATCTCCTGGAGCAACTGTTAAGGCAGGTGTTCTTGTGCCTTGAATGTGAGGCCGGTAAAGGCTCAGAAGCCGTCGTCGCCCAACTTCAACAGATGCAGACGGAAATCGCATTCGGTGGACCACTGAAGACGATGGATACGTCGCTCATCCCGAAAAAGCACCTCCCATGGTTGGTTAAACAGGATAACGTTAACCCGCAACGTTACGAATGGCTGCTCTACCGGCAGTTAACCTCACGACTGAATGGACGCATTTATTTGCCAAATGTTACCAAATACCGCGCACTGGAAGACGACCTGATCCCCCAGACATCGCAGGATACCTTGCTGGCCTCATCAACACTGGACAGACTAAAACAGCCCGCAGAGTTATTGTTACAGGAGAAACAACACCGGCTGGAAAGTGCACTCAAAGACGTTGCTCTCCATATTGATGAGGGAGACAATCGAAATGTGATCATGAAAAATCGTACCGGTACCCGCTGGCGTCTGCCGACCAAAAGCGCTACATCTCTGGTCAACAATCCCTTTTTTAAGCGAATGCAACCGGTCGGTATCGCGGATGTACTGCGGTATGTAGAGCGCGAAACCGGGTTCATGAAATGTCTGACTCATGTACTTCCGATACAAAAACAAGGGTTCACTCATCAGGATGATTTACTGGCCATTCTGATTGCCAACGCCACTCACCGTGGTGTGTATGGCATGGCGCAGATCTCCGATCGAAGCTATGAACACCTGAGTACGGTGCAGGCCAACTATATCCGGCCTGAAACGCTGCATGACGCCAGCGACGTGATCAATAATGCGGTTGCAGCGCTACCCATCTTCCGCCACTACCATATTCAGGAGGACCAGCTGCATGCCAGTGCGGATGGTCAGAAATTCGAAACCCATCTGGAAACCTTTAAAACCCGGTACTCCTCTAAGTATTTCGGCACCAACAAAGGGATCACGGCCATGACACTGGTGGCCAACCACAGCGCCCTCAATGCTCGGATCATCGGTTCCAACGAGCACGAATCACACTATATTTATGACCTGTTACAATCCAACAGCAGTGAAATCAAACCTGACGTACTCTCGACAGATACACACGGTGTCAATCATGTTAACTTCGCCTTACTGGATCTATGCGGTTACAGTTTTGCACCGCGATACGCGCAGTTCAGTAGTGTCATCAATGATCTGTTTGACGTAACTGAAAATGAACACGGCGGCACCAACCTTGCCCTGAAAAAGCCCATCAGGACGAATGTCATCGAAACGGGATGGCAGGATATTAGGCGCATTGTTCTGTCACTTCAGACAAAGCGAACGACACAGGCAATGCTGGTAAGAAAGTTGTCTGGTTATCCTTCGGGGCACCCGACATTACAGGCGCTGACGGAGTATAATCGACTGGTCAAAGCGCAATATTTACTGGATTACATAGACAATGCCAGTTTGCGGCAGTACGTTCAGCGTGCCCTTAACCGGGGAGAAGCGTGGCACTTCCTGAGACGGGCTATTGCGTCGGTGAATGGCGATCAGTTCCGAGGCAAAAACGAGAGTGAAATCGCTATCTGGAATGAATGTGCAAGATTGCTTGCCAACGCGATCATCTACTTCAACTCCGCGATACTGAGTCATCTGCTGGGACACTTTGAAGCGAGAGGAGATGAAGAGAAAGCGGGTATCACTCGTGCTGTTTCGCCCGTTGCGTGGCAAAATATCAACTTAAGCGGAACGTATAACTTCACTAATACTGGGAAATTGCCCAATATTGGCGAAATAACAAGGCCGATAGTGGATGATTAGGCTCCAAGCTGAAAGTAAACCACCTCCGCAGCCATTTATTGGTGTGGTCTACAGAGGATTATGTCTTTTTAGAGGGGAAAATCCCTAGAACCCCTAAATGGTTAGTTGAGCTGCTGGAAAAAGGTGTGGATTTGGACGATCTGAAGATTCGAGAAAGGGAGTGAACGATGGGCAATGTGATTGAGTTTAAGAGGCCGAAAGGCGAAAGAAACCAAAAAGACAAAATGCCTAAAAGGGGGGTACTACTGTGGTTCAAAAAGACTGCCCTGTCCCTCAAAAACAACCTCTTTACCTACTCTAAGTCATGTTGCTGTATTTGTTTATTTTTCGTAAGCGCTGCGTCAAGAAAGCTATTGAAGTTGATCGCCACACTATCAATCGTGCTGTTTCTTGTCGAGTGGTTTATGGGCCGTTTGGGAGCGCCAGAGTTTTATAACCTGTTGTTCCTAATGGGATTGCTGTTGGTTATCAATGTGATTTCAACAAGCTGTATCAAATGGATAAGAGGGAACGTATGAGTAAGCTAAGAACCGTTGCAAAAATATTATTGATGTACTGCATCTTCAGTAGCGCCAGCGCCTTTGCGGAGGGAAATACTAAGGGTGATCCGTGTCTCGCGTTCACCTGTATGGCCGGAAAGTTACAAGGTAACGAGGCAACATCAGGGCCTGACTGTGTAATGGGCCGCCAGAGCTTCTTTGAGATACGAATTTACACCCCCTACTACAACCCCGGCGCGACAGCTGCTGCTCGTAAAGTATTTCTAAGCACTTGCCCTATGACCACTATTTCAGAAAACAAAAACACACTGGAGCTGATTATTCAGCGATACGGACGTTCATTTCAGGAGTAACACATGAAGAAACTAATCCCAGCTATCATTGCCGCCGCCCTGCTCTCCGGGTGCGCCACTCAGAACGACGCGGTAGCACTCTCAAATCGAATCAGCGATCAGCAGAAGCAAATCAACGCGCTTTCCGTTCGCCTCCAGTCTGCCGAGCATCGCTTGAGTCAGCAGGAGTCAGCTTTTCGCTCAGAACAAACGCAGAACAGCAGCTACTGCTACCTGAACGGCGTCAAATACTCTCAGGGATCGGTGTTCGCTGGCCGTATCTGTGATGGCAGTTCCGGCAGTGTAGCCTGGCGTCTTTACTCCCACCGCTAATAAGCAAGGCTTCCGGGCTTGCCCCGGAAGCGCTTCCTCCAGACATGGATATTGAGCTGCACAATCCATGTTTATCACAATAATCATATTGGGGTCGTCTCAGAAAACGGAATCTATGGTCACTCCCGTTTTTGCAACACCGATTTTGACGACAAGTTGGCTTGCTTGAATCTATCCGGCGTCTGAATGGGATTTTATTCCCGCGCCTTGATGAGTTCCGCGCCTGATGAACCTCCAGAAAATATACGGCTTCAATGAGCCTTTCCGTTTTACAGGTTCCTCAACAGGCCGGTGGGCCGTTAGTATCATCAATATCAGTATTCGCAAAACCAGATCAGTAATTCTTTAAACCGGTGTATTTCTGCCGTTATGCTACATAAGTTTGCTGTCGTGCCGTTAGGGCCCAGGCTATTCTGGCCAGCTTGTTTGCCAGAGCACAAGTGACGACAAAGTTGCTTTTCCGGCACAGTAAATCCCTGACCCAATCGGCCAATTTGCCAGACTGGTGTTCCAGTTTTTGTATGAATACCCTGGCACATTGAACCAACAAAGTTCGGATCTTTTTATTACCTCGCTTACTAATTCCCAGCAATGTCGTCCGACCTCCCGTGCTGTACTGTCGGGGTACCAGCCCTGTTGCCGCCGCAAAGTCACGGCTGCTGGCGTACTGCTTCCCGTCGCCAATCTCAGTTGAAATAGTACTGGCAGTCAGCGTTCCAACGCAGGGAATACTCAGCAAGCGCTGTCCAACCTCATCTTCGTCCAACTTTCGTTTCAACTGAGATTCCAGATCTTTAATCTGCTCAACAAGATAGTGATAATGCTGTTGTAATTTCAGCAGTAACTGGCTGAGATAAAGAGGCAAACTACTGTCCTCAAGAAGGGTACTCAGTCGACTAATAACGGCAGCACCTCGCGGAACGCTGATACCAAATTCCAGCAGAAAAGCATGCATCTGATTAGTTGTTTTCACCTTATCCTGAACCAGGGATTCACGGACACGATGCAGAGCTCGCATTGCCTGCTGAGATTCGGTTCTGGGCTGCACGAAACGCATAGATGGACGTGATGCTGCTTCACAGATAGCTTCAGCATCAACGAAGTCATTTTTGTTGCTTTTAACGAATGGGCGGACAAATTGCGGTGATATCAGCTTTGGAAAATGCCCTAACTCTGCCAGCTTGCGTGCCATAAAGTGAGAACCGCCACAGGCTTCCATCGCGATGGTTGTTGCCGGGCATGTCGCCAGAAATTCGATTAGCTTTGGTCGGGTGAATTTTTTACGGTAAACGGCCTTCCCACGATGATCCTGACAATGAATATGGAAAGAGTTCTTACCCAGATCGATACCAATAAGCGCAATGTTTTCCATGATGGTTCTCCGAATGAAAGCCTGTCCTCAGCATAGTACTGGGAAGGAGGGAGTGACCATCTCATTAAATAAAGCACGCTAAGCGTGCGTGGAGGCTGGCACCCAGCGGTACAGCGTCGGAATGGACACGCCGAGGTTCTTGGCCACGTCCTTGGGCGGCACCCCGCTGGCCAGCAGCTTCTTGGCCGACTCGATCTTGCTGTCGGTCATCTTCGGCTTGCGGCCGCCTTTGCGGCCGAGCTGCTTGGCGACTTCCAGCCCGGCGCGGGTGCGCTCGACGGTCAGCTCGCGCTCCATTTCGGCAAGGCTCGCCATGACGTGGAAGAAGAACCGCCCGGATGGTGTGCCGGTGTCGATGGAGTCGGTGAGGCTCCTGAACTGGACACCGTGCTTGTGCAGATCGCCGACCAGATCGACCAGTTGCTTGACCGACCGGCCCAGCCGGTCGAGCTTCCAGACGACCAAAGTATCGCCTTCGCGCAGCATTTCGAGCGTCTTGGCCAAGCCAGGCCGGTCTGCCCGCGTGCCACTCACCTTGTCCTCGAAGACCTTTTTACATCCGGCCTTGCTCAAGGCTTCGCGTTGCAGCTCCAGGTTCTGATCCTGCGTCGAGACGCGCGCATAGCCAATCAACATGGCTTGTCTCGCGCCCGGTCGATGCGTTCCTGCATCGCCTGCATCACTTCTTCGTGGGTGTACGATCTGGCGTTGGCGTCGGTGGCTTGCCGCAGGGCTTCCTCAACCTCGCGCGTCATCCGCTCGTAATCCTCCGGCCACAGCGCTTGCTCCATGCGCAGCGACGCCTGACCCAGCAGGTGCAGCAGGCTGAACAGCCGCATGTCGTTGGTGGCGACGATGCGCTCCCGAATCTGCTCCTGAATAGCTTCGCTAGCCCGATGCGCTTGTGGTGTGGCAGTCCCCTCGTAGTCAGCGGGGAATTCCGCTTCCTCGGCAATCCTTGCCCAGGCGCTGGCCAGCGCCTCGATGGTTGACGTGCTCATTTCCGCCGCTCCTGTGCTCTTTGGCGAATCAACCGGCCAAGGGGCCTCGACGCGAAAACCAGCAGCATCACGCCTATCGGATACCAGGTCGAGAAGACCACCAAGGCATCGAAGGCTGGCCGTCCGGTGTTGGTAGGCAGTACGGCGGTCACAGCCATCAACCCGCCGACCGTCCAGATGATGCGCCACACGTAGGGCATCACGCGGGGCACGTAGCCGTCATCGAAAGCGGTCTGGTAGTAGCGGCGCAGGCCGCGCTCGGCAAGCGCCTGGCGCTGCCGCTCCGACAGCGCATCCGTCCGGCCATACCAGCGCCGGAATGGTGGACAGCGCAGCAGTAAAGGGGTGAAGAGGATCATCACCGCCACGATCGCGACACCCCACGCCATGACGGCGCCGGCATCGGGCCGCTTGGCGTTCTCGATCACGGGCGCGAAGACGCCCGGAGCACCGATCATCCAGAACAGCGCAATGTGCTGATGGAAGGAGAGCTTCATTTGCTCATCCACTTGCGCAGCAGGCGCTTTTTCAGGGAGGCGCGTTCTTGCGGGTTGCGTCCCTTGTGATTGGCGATGCGATCCGCCGTGGCGGCCTGGCGCTTGACGGGCCAGTAGGAGCGGCCATCCTTGCCCATCGACCAGACGCTGCTGGCCTGGTTTTCCAGCAGGGGCAGATGGGCGCTCAGGGCTTCGGGCGACGCGCTGGTCAGCGCCGTGCGCTCACGGGTGCGCCAGCGCTGATGCCAGAGCTTCTTGTCCTCGCGCTCGCTGCCGCAGGTCGTGTGCCCGACGATGGGTGTTTTGCGGCGGCTGCGGCTCATAACGTAGTGGTCTCCAAGAACATTCAGGACTGATCCCAGGCGTCGATGGTCAAGACCTGATCGGCAGGACAGGCGGCTACGCGGTCGGGAACTGGATGGTGTTCAGTCTCATGCCGACCCCATTCGATTGATCGCGTCGCTTGCGGCACGCTGCGACGCAAGGAGGTTTGCGACCTGGTTTAGCAGCCGTGTCCGCTGCATGTCTGTTACCTATCTCCCCGACCGCTCATTGGACCAACTCCAGAGATTGGGCTCTATCGCTCAGCCAATACGAAACCGGCATTGGCTGATGCCACAACCGAGACTAACACAAATGGCTCGGTACCTGTATTTCGCGCCCCGTGCACTTGGCCCGGTCTTGCCACGGCTATCTCACCTTCCCTGAGGGCACGAACAATCCCATTGCCCTGAAAGTAATCAGCCATTCCCGACAAAACAGTCCACGTGTCTTGGCCGTGAGGATGAATGTGAGCCGCAATTTCCTGCCCGGGATGGACATGCCAAACCACGATAATTGAGTCTCGGGTTTCAAGCACAACGGAACGAATAGGCTCGCCTTCGGACGGCTGAACATACTCGGCTACAGAAAATATTCTCGATTCAACAGTCATCGGAGATCCCTCTTTCACAGTTGTCGTTACGGTCTTCATCGTCGGCATCCTGACGCACGGCGGGCAATTGCTGGAGCAACGCCGGCAGCCATTCCTGTACCGTCTCCCACACCACATCGAGGTTGATGTCGAAATAGCCGTGAGCCATGCGATTACGCATATTGCGCATGCTGCGCCACGGCACGTCGGCATGCGCCTGGGTGAAC
The DNA here is from genome assembly GCF_002218045.2 of Vibrio rumoiensis. Taxonomy (NCBI): domain Bacteria; kingdom Pseudomonadati; phylum Pseudomonadota; class Gammaproteobacteria; order Vibrionales; family Vibrionaceae; genus Vibrio; species Vibrio rumoiensis. The sequence continues at coordinate 32,233 of NZ_AP018688.1, read as the reverse complement.
TCGACGTAGCCATCCATCACCTTTGTGGCCGCCTCGCCGATGACGATCAGGCTCATGATGACGGCCTGCTGGGTGCGCTTGTCGGCCAAGAAGTCGTCCTTGGCCATCCCTTCCACGAAGCTGCGCGCATCGGTTGCGGCCTGCTGAATGTGGTCGAGGTAATCGGGCAGGCGGTTCTCGCTCATATCGGTTGCGCCTCCGCGAGCACCTTGGCCCGGAACTTCGGCGGCAGGTCGCCGGGAGTCAGCAGATCGACGTCAACGCCGAGCAGCGATTTCAGTTCTTCTTCCAAATCGCCCAAGTCCAACAACGTGGCACCGGGCAGCGCATCGACCAACAGGTCGAGGTCGCTGCCATCCCGGTCGGTGCCATGCAGCACCGAGCCGAAGACGCGCGGGTTCGCGGCGCGAAAGCGGCCTACCGCTTCACGCACTGCGCTTCGCTTCATGTCAAGCACAACAGACGGTCGCATGCGCATCCTTTCTTATCGAAACTCGTTGAGATGATATGCAATCAAGAATAGAATTTCAAGAACTATTTTCGAGAATCGCAATGCCTTGATTCCCGTGCCGCGCCGGTTGCCTTGGCGGGCTTGTCACAAACCTACGTTTTCAAGAAGAAGGAAACCGCATGCCCCGCCGTTCGATCCTCTCCGCCGCCGAGCGCGAAAGCCTGCTGGCGTTGCCGGACACCAAGGATGAGTTGATCCGTCACTACACGTTCAGCGAAAGCGACCTCTCCATCATCCGGCAGCGGCGCGGCCCGGCCAATCGGCTGGGCTTCGCGGTGCAGCTCTGCTACCTGCGCTTTCCCGGCGTCATCCTTGGCGCTGATGAGCCACCGTTCCCGCCATTGCTGAGACTGGTCGCCAACCAGCTCAAGGTCGGCATCGAAAGCTGGGACGAGTACGGGCAGCGTGAGCAGACCCGACGCGAGCACCTGGTCGAGCTGCAAACGGTGTTCGGCTTCCAGCCGTTCACGATTGGCCACTACCGGCAGGCTGTCCAGTTGCTGACCGAGCTGGCCATGCAAACCGACAAGGGCATCGTGCTGGCCAGAGCCTTGATGGGGACGATAGAGAAAACGGAAAAAATCGTACGTTAAGCGTACGGCCTGTCAGGTTGAGGCCCTAGAGGTTGCCGGCGAGGCGTCAGAAAATGCTGGAATCGGCCCTATCCTGACGCGGCCCAAGGTTCCGGCCTGACGCCTAGTTAGGGCGTACCGATACGGTACAATTAATTTTTGAAATGGCGACAAACGGCTATTTTCTGGCGGTTGTATCACAGACCAATTCGATGCTATATTTACAATTTAACTGGGGGCGCTGGTAAGCGTAATGCAATACTACGCTAAGCGAGGCGAGACGATGATGCACAAGCATGGGATGGGCAGATAGGTTTTTTGAGGCTGTAAAAAAGTTAACACACTCACATGAAGGGGATGAAATGGATACACGATTATTTGCATTCGTCGGCGGAGACAGCGGTCTTTGGCGGATCGTTGGAACCGAAACCATAGTTGGCAAGTCACTGCCTGAAGCCAAAAGGCTCAACGTAATATCTGCCTCAGAGTTGCAGCCCGAAACCAATGCACCCTGGGTACTTCGCGGAATAACAAGCAATGAACGGTATGTCATGCGCGAAGAGAAGAACGAAATTGTGGTGAAGCAGCAAGGGCTAGCGCGCCCAGAAGCAACTTGCGCTGCGTTGATACCGATCCGAAAAAACGCAGCTTGGTGGGAATTCACGCAAGACGAGCGCCGGAGCGTTTTCGAAAAGTCAAAGCACATCCAAATCGGGCTCAACTACTTGCCTGCAGTAGCGCGCAAGCTCCACCACTGCCGCGACCTCTCTGAAAATGAACCGTTCGATTTTCTCAATTGGTTCGAGTTCGCGCCAACCCATGAGGCTGAGTTCAACGCATTGCTTTCCGAACTGCGTGCAACAGAGGAATGGAAGTACGTTGACAGAGAAGTCGATATCCGTCTCGTGCGAGAGGCGGCGTAGGTCAATCCCCGTCTGACCGCTCAGAGGCGTTAGCGGGCAGCCGGCACTGCATCTATTGATTTTGGATAGCTTGGAACCCGGCATTTCACTTGCAATTAATTCGAGCACGCCGCCATGAAATGCGAGCCGCCGCCGTCGATTGCAAGCTCGTTTGCAGATAGCGTGAGCATCAGCGCGCCGTCAGTTGCAGTTAATTCGAGCCGAAAGCGGCGTCGAATGCGAGCACGCCCGTTTTCAAACGCGAGCCGCTACAACTACCTGGTGCCGCCCGCGAAATTCGCCAGCCTCAAGCAGGCCAGCGAATTGCCGCTGGCCGTGGCCACCGATTGCGACCAGTACCTGCATGACCGGCTGACGCTGCTGGAAACGCAGCTCGCCACCGTCAACCGCATGGCGCTGGCCAACGAGCTGCCGGACGCCATCATCACGGAGTCGGGCCTGAAGATCACGCCGCTCGATGCGGCGGTGCCCGATACCGCACAGGCCCTGATCGACCAGACGGCGATGATCCTACCGCACGTCAAGATCACCGAATTGCTGCTGGAGGTAGACGAATGGACGGGCTTCACCCGGCACTTCGCCCACCTGAAGTCAGGCGACCTGGCCAAGGACAAAAACCTGTTGCTGACCACGATCCTCGCCGACGCGATCAACCTGGGCCTGACCAAGATGGCGGAATCGTGCCCCGGCACGACCTACGCCAAGCTGGCCTGGCTGCAAGCCTGGCACATCCGCGACGAAACCTACGGGGCGGCACTGGCCGAGCTGGTCAACGCGCAGTTCCGACATCCCTTCGCCGAGCATTGGGGCGACGGCACCACGTCATCGTCGGACGGCCAGAACTTCCGCACCGGCAGCAAGGCCGAGAGCACCGGCCACATCAATCCGAAATACGGCAGCAGCCCAGGGCGGACGTTCTACACCCATATCTCCGACCAGTACGCGCCGTTCCACACCAAGGTCGTGAACGTCGGCGTGCGCGACTCGACCTACGTGCTCGACGGCCTGCTGTATCACGAATCCGACCTGCGGATCGAGGAGCACTACACCGACACGGCAGGGTTCACGGACCACGTCTTCGCGTTGATGCACCTGCTGGGCTTCCGCTTCGCCCCGCGCATTCGTGACCTGGGCGACACCAAGCTCTACATCCCGAAGGGCGATGCCACCTACGAGGCGTTGAAACCGATGATCGGCGGCACGCTCAACATCAAGCACGTCCGCGCCCATTGGGATGAAATCCTGCGGATGGCCACCTCGATCAAGCAGGGCACGGCGACGGCCTCGCTGATGCTCAGGAAGCTTGGCAGCTACCCGCGCCAGAACGGCCTGGCCGTCGCCCTGCGTGAGCTGGGACGCATCGAGCGCACACTGTTCATCCTGGACTGGCTGCAAAGCGTCGAGCTGCGCCGCCGCGTGCATGCCGGGCTGAACAAAGGCGAGGCGCGCAACGCGCTGGCCCGCGCCGTGTTCTTCAACCGCCTGGGGGAAATCCGCGACCGCAGCTTCGAGCAGCAGCGCTACCGGGCCAGCGGCCTCAACCTGGTGACGGCGGCCATCGTGCTATGGAACACGGTCTATCTGGAGCGGGCCGCGAACGCCTTGCGTGGCCACGGTCAAGCCGTCGATGACGGCCTGTTGCAGTACCTGTCGCCGCTCGGCTGGGAGCACATCAACCTGACCGGCGATTACCTCTGGCGCAGCAGCGCCAAGATCGGCGCGGGCAAGTTCAGGCCGCTACGGCCGCTGCAACCGGCTTAGCGTGCTTTATTTAATGAGATGGTCACTCCCTCCTTCCCAGTACTATGCTGAGGACAGGCTTTCATTCGGAGAACCATCATGGAAAACATTGCGCTTATTGGTATCGATCTGGGTAAGAACTCTTTCCATATTCATTGTCAGGATCATCGTGGGAAGGCCGTTTACCGTAAAAAATTCACCCGACCAAAGCTAATCGAATTTCTGGCGACATGCCCGGCAACAACCATCGCGATGGAAGCCTGTGGCGGTTCTCACTTTATGGCACGCAAGCTGGCAGAGTTAGGGCATTTTCCAAAGCTGATATCACCGCAATTTGTCCGCCCATTCGTTAAAAGCAACAAAAATGACTTCGTTGATGCTGAAGCTATCTGTGAAGCAGCATCACGTCCATCTATGCGTTTCGTGCAGCCCAGAACCGAATCTCAGCAGGCAATGCGAGCTCTGCATCGTGTCCGTGAATCCCTGGTTCAGGATAAGGTGAAAACAACTAATCAGATGCATGCTTTTCTGCTGGAATTTGGTATCAGCGTTCCGCGAGGTGCTGCCGTTATTAGTCGACTGAGTACCCTTCTTGAGGACAGTAGTTTGCCTCTTTATCTCAGCCAGTTACTGCTGAAATTACAACAGCATTATCACTATCTTGTTGAGCAGATTAAAGATCTGGAATCTCAGTTGAAACGAAAGTTGGACGAAGATGAGGTTGGACAGCGCTTGCTGAGTATTCCCTGCGTTGGAACGCTGACTGCCAGTACTATTTCAACTGAGATTGGCGACGGGAAGCAGTACGCCAGCAGCCGTGACTTTGCGGCGGCAACAGGGCTGGTACCCCGACAGTACAGCACGGGAGGTCGGACGACATTGTTAGGGATTAGCAAGCGGGGCAACAAAAAGATCCGAACTTTGTTGGTTCAGTGTGCCAGGGTATTCATACAAAAACTGGAACACCAGTCTGGCAAGTTGGCCGACTGGGTCAGGGAGTTGTTGTGTCGGAAAAGCAACTTTGTCGTCACCTGTGCTCTGGCAAACAAGCTGGCCAGAATAGCCTGGGCACTGACGGCGCGACAGCAAACTTACGAAGCATAAAGGCAGAAATACACCAGTTTAAACAATCATTCATCTGGTTTTGCGAATACTGATATTGATGATACTAACGGCCCACCGGCCTGTTGAGGAACCTGTAAAACGGAAAGGCTCATTGAAGCCGTATATTTTCTGGAGGTTCATCAGGCGCGGAACTCATCGAGGCGCGGGAATAAAATCCCATTCAGACGCCGGATAGATTCAAGCAAGCCAACTTGTCGTCAAAATCGGTGTTGCAAAAACGGGAGTGACCATAGATTCCGTTTTCTGAGACGACCCCATATTGTTAAAGAGCATAAAAAAGTCGCCATGAAGGCGACTTAAATGAGCTTGAATCGTGCATATTTTATTTTTGTAAGTGCCCTGGTGCTGTATTCAGGGTGAATTTTTGCACTATATAGACACTATCTGCAACCACTTTAATCTATCTGACAGCCACATACACTGCTTGCACCTGTAACTGTGTGGAAACGGATGTAATGGCCGAACCCTATTTAAAAAATCGCCGACGCTTCACCTCGTCCCTTGATAATCAACTTGTCCCATTGTTTGACGCGCTAGCGGCCAAAACGCGGATACCTAAAAGCCGCCTGCTCGATGAAGCTATAGAGGATTTGTTGGTCAAACACGGCGTTCCTGGTAAAAAGGTCGATAGCCAGAATTAACTTTTGCTCACCCGCGTAACCGTCCGTTCCGATACGCCAGCGAGTCTGGCCGTCTCGCTGATAGATTTCCCCTGGTGCCGCAAAGAACGGATCAGGTCGTGCTTATTCTGGTCGGGTATCCGGCCACGATAAACCCCCTTCTCTTTGGCTTTCTTTACGCCTTCCTGCTGGCGACGGCGGCGATCTGTATAGTCTTTTCGGGCGATGGCCGCGAGCATATCAAGCATCATGCTATTGATGGCCGTCAGCATACTCCGTGTAAATTCATCGCTACCGTGGGGCATTAACGCCGCGTAGCTGGTTGGCAGGTCCAGACTGATAATCGCCAGGTTCTTTTCCTGCATCATTCGCTTCAGCTGCTGCCAGCCTTCATCATCCAGGCGTGAAAGGCGGTCTACCTGCTCAATCAGGATAAGATCGCCCTTCTCAGCATCATTTAGCAGGCGCATAAGCTCAGGACGTTGCAGGGACGCGCCAGAAGCGTTCTCAACGTACCATCCGGCGACCCGGTGATTATGCTCAAGTGCAAAGGCTTTAAGCCGCTGCTGGGCGCGTGACGCATCCTGATCGTGCGCAGAAGCCCGGAGGTATCCAAATATGTACATGACCGCCTCTTATGTCATTAGGGTTATGTCACTATAACCTATGTCATTAGAGTTATGCCATTAAGGCGCGAGGGGAAGGATTCAGAGGGTGACAGAAGGGTATACCTAAGCGTCATACCGTTCTAACTGTTTGATTTAATGCTTAACGTACGAAACCGTACCGTTGGGCTTCACACCCCGTCTCAGATTCAACACCTTTTGGGCTGTAGCCGATCAACTATTGCAAAGGTCAAAAAGCAGGGTAACTCTGACAAAGACTTCACTTTGTAACAAGGAATTAATCGAAGCAAATTTTTCCTTTAGGAATATAAGGTTATGCTCTTAGCGTACAATATTTTCCGAATCGTCGTGTGACCCCTATTTGTGTAAAGCAAACAAAGGGGCGGCGGGAGTCGATGGTGTCAGATTTGAGGACTTAAATAGCATTGAAACGTCTGGTAAATTGATCAAAACATTAAGAGCGGAGCTGGTAGAAGGCAGGTACAGACCTCTGCCGGTCAAGAGAGTGCAAATACCAAAAGACAATGGTAAGACTCGAAATTTGGGCATACCAAGTATCAGAGATCGCATTGTACAAATGGCATGCACGCTTGTGCTAAGTCCAGTCTTCGAGCCTCACTTCCACTGTAATAGCTACGGTTACAGACCTAAGCGCAGTGCACAAGACGCAGTGATATGCATTAATGGCTATCTGAAACAAGGGTATCAGCAAGTCTATGATGCTGACCTATCAAAGTTTTTCGACACTATACCACATTCACGATTACTGGATAAGGTAAGGTCTAAAGTGACGGATAGGGCAGTACTAAGACTGATTAAGCTATTCCTCAAAGCGCCGATAAGTGAGCCAACAGCAAAAGGAAAGAGCCGAATAGTGGGAAACCCTATCGGCACGCCTCAAGGCGGGGTGATTTCGCCACTATTGGCAAACATTTACCTAAATGACTTTTGTCGGAAGATTGCGACAAAGACACCATGCAAGATAATTTCTTATGCAGATGACTTTGTTATCCTGTCGAAAACGCCATTCAATTCAGCCCAACAGGACTGGATAAAGAATGAGCTGGAGCAGGAAGGACTAAAGCTCAATGAAGATAAAACTCACATCGTAGATATGACCCAAGTAGGAAATGAATTTGACTTCTTAGGGTTCACTTTCAAGTACATAGTGGGTTTCATCCAGCACACCAACTACGTAAAGATCTATCCATCGAAGAAGAGCCAAAAGAAGTATAAGGATAAGTTGCGAAGCATAGTGAAGCATAGAACGTCTCTGACCCTAGATCAGCTCGTTGAGCGGGTTAATAGAGTAGTAATAGGCTGGAAGAATTACTTTGGCAAAGTAGGTTATCCTCGACAGGTCTTCTTCAAGATGGATTGGTTTTTGGTGGCACGCTTTTATCGATGGTCAAGAAGCCGAAGTCAACGTCGGAGCCTGTATCTTGCGCAAGATGCATGGGATAAGTTACACAAGGCAGGTCTTGTGTATCTACAACCGACGAAGATGAAAACTGCGAAGGTGAGCAGGTGAACATTTATGTGAAAGCCGTGTGAGGGAAAACCTCATGCACGGAATTGAAGAGGGGTTGCTGGATAAGGGTTGTGCCGAAGCCAGTGACCTACTCTACTTATATCAGAAAGTGGAACTTGTTTTCACATACCAGAGTACCAAAGACCGTATTCGTGGAATGAAGATAACGGCATAACGACCTTCATTTGCTTGCACATAAGCCCAAGTTTTATCACTTTCCGCAAAACGTTCACGACGTTGTCTTTCTATTTTTTCACGAGGGGATTCTTTAGGTGATACGAAAAAATCATCCAAGTTTTTAGGGCGTGGTGCAGGCGGTCTCGATAGATTGGCAATTTCAGCCGCTTTGACGGCTTCACGGGAAGCCCTTAGTCTTCTCTCTATAGCGCAGCTTGCACAATTACAACTTGTCGGGTTTCCATATATAGGGCAGCGGTAAGGTGAATTATTCATTTTAGTTTTTGTTCTTCTTATTTATTTAACAGTCTTTGAGCCATTAAATAGGCTTCTTTTTTTTCTCGTTTTCCGACGGCTAAGATAAGCACGATTAATTCATCATCAACAACTTTATAAACCAGTCGATAACCAGATTGCTTGAGTTTGATTTTGTAACATCCCGATAATCCACCATGTAATTTGTTTGCCTCTATGTGCGGATTAACTTGAATCTTTTTGAGTTTTTCTTTGAACTGAGATTTAACCGGCTCTCCTAATTTAGAGAAAAGTTTTTGGGCTTTTCGTTCAAATTTCAACTTATAAACTGTCAAGGTCTACCTCAACAAACTCACCCGTTTCATAAGCTTCTTGAGCCATTTTCATTAGCTCAATATTTTCAAGCTCATCAACCATTTTTTCATATAAAGCGGCTGGGACAGCGTAAAATGCAGGTTTGTTGCGATTTAAAATAGCAACAGGCGCACCATGGCCTTCTTCTAATACGCCCATTGGATTATTTTTGAGCTGAGTAAGTCCAGCACTCACATCCGTCAAAATGTTGTTTGTTAAGTTCATAATGTAAACCTCTCTTAAAGTGCATTTAATAAGGTGATTATAAATCTTTTAAAAGGGCTTGTCATGTTTTGTGAAAAATCATAATGACAAGATAGAGGTGTGAGATGGGTATACCTTTCGATTCTCTGAATATGTTAAACCGTACATAAGTAACCTTACTAATACATATTCTAAGAACGAGTTAAAGCATCTAACGGAGTTAAAAATTGCTTTCAATCCAGCTCTTATTAAGGAATAATGGATTACCATTGCTGTACCATCACCGCTGCGCTTATATAGTTTCTTACGTTGAAATATGACAGTAATATATCTATTTTTCTGATATCGTGTGCAACAGTTTTCCTCGGTATCAGTAATCACTAAACTTATTATTCAAGCTGAATATTGACAAACTATCTACGTTTTCTAGCCATGGCACTATCTGCTGCAAGGATTCCTTTCCCATAATGTAAAACCATACGTTCCGTCGACCATCTACCAGATTGTTGTACTTGAAGAGTTGTATACCCATCTCGTAATAAATCTTGAGCTGCACCAACTCTTGCACTATGGCCGGTGAATTTACGAAGTCCCATATCTTCTAAGCCTAAAATTGCAGCCGTTTTTGCAAAAATACGTTCAATGGTTTTGGGGGTGACAGCTTTAGGGGAAAGTTGTTGTTTTATATTACCACTCTTTGTAAATCCTTGAATTAAAAAAGAATCATCTTGTTTTTCTAAATCATTAATTGCTAAATATTTACGTATAAAGCCAGTCACCTGCTTTGATACATAGACCACTTCATCCGAACCTAGTTGGTTTGTTTTTGTATATGGAATAGTTATTAAAGCCGAACCATCTTGACTCCAGTTTATATGTTTAAATTTGATACGCACGATTTCAGATTCACGTAGAAGCGACTCATATGCAAGACCGAGAACCATTAAATCTCGTTTTTGCATAGGTGATGAACTCGTACCCCACAGGTCAATAACTTGGTTTAAATGAAACTCGTTAAATGCAGTCGCTTGATTTGGACTTTCACCCGAGTACTTTTTATTTCTGATTATTTGTTTTAATTGCCCTTCAACATAAATGTCTTTTGTTGGGTCAGGACAACCAGAAATTTTATGAGTCTTAGATATCGCCCAAAGATTAACTTTTAAAGTGTTACCACGTAACGATTTATTTGTGGATTTTAAGTAATCTTCTACAGTATCTGGTGAAGATGGCAGAGATTGACGTCCATTTTCATTGCACCATGTAACAAACATAGCCCAGGCTGACTTTAAGCGCCTTAATGTAGAGTCAGAATACTGACCTTGCCTAGAGTAGAATTGATTTTGGAAATGTAAAATCAGCTGTTGAACTTTCTCGTGATCGATAGCTTTAGAAGAATTAGAGCTTAGGTACTGGACTAGTTGCTGAGGTCTAATAGAGTCAAGATCGCTCGGTAGTGTCATGAGGTCTTTCATAGTCTTCCCTAAGATATAATGTCTGAGAACTGTAATTCTAAGACATTATAACATTAATATAATTAAACGTCGCAATATATTATTAAATATATGTAATCATCCAAAACTTCAGGTACAAATGGTCAACTATAATTGAAGTATTTATCCAAATATATTCTATGAAATAGCACTAGAGGAAGAAAGATAGGCAAGGTGTCATACTTTGCCTATTTGACAAACAAGATGACACCTACCAACACTGTAACGTATTTTGTTATGCTCCTGTTGGTTAATCAAGTTCCAAAATTTCTTGATAGTGAACACTGGAAGCCAATTCCTCTTTTTCAGCCCTTTTACGCTCGTTGTGATTGGCTAGTTTCATTTTGTAATCATCCATGGCTGCATTATATTCTGCAGAGCATTTTTTATGCCTCAACTAGTCCTCTGTAATTATTACCTTCAAATGGTATCCTTGGGGTTGGAGGATTTTCAAAGTATAACCCATACCAGAAATGGTGACTCTCATCATTGAGTTTCAAGGGCTCAAATGCAACCCCGAAGGATAATAATGCCATTGTTAAATGGTAATGATATTTTATTTTTTCATTCCATTATATGAGCCATAAACATTTTAAACTCTACCAACTAATACTTAATAAGTCAGAAAACAGCTTAGAAATGTATGAAAAGAAACGACAAAAAATCACGTATTCATCTGAAGTTGTTTTTTTGTTTACAAGAGCTTTTTCTTGAAGGTTGTAGATTCCTAGATCGTGAGTCACGTACCTTTCACCGCAATATTGATATTATTGTGGAAAAAATTTAACTCACTCTCTGTTGATATCTTTTGTTACAATTTTAAGGTCACGTTATAAAACATATTTAATTCTTCGCAAGACTTTTTTAAAATAAGATAAGATAAGGGACATTAAGATACAGTGATATCTAAGGTAGGGTTAAACTATTTACCACAGCTAGTTCATATATAAAATATTGAATTTATTTAGGAAGTTTTTATTTTTTGTGTGCGGATGATAAATATTGATTTTGAAGTATCAATATACTTAAAAGAAATCGGACTTTTACCCCCAAGTACCTTTTGAAGGTATGACTGAGTGAAGCATTTATGGCTATCGAACCAAATAAAAAGAGTGATATTGTTATTCATGCTAACACCTGAAGTTAGTTCTTTTAGTAAACTACTCATGACTTCTACTTCATTAACCTACGAAACTAGAAGTACTTTCATGAGAGTTATTATGTCCATAATAAAGTTATCGAGTATGAGAGGTTGTATGGAGCATCTGCTGAAAAGTATTGGTTTTACATTTTTAGTGCTACTGAGTGGAAGTGCATTATCTGATGAGAAAGTGTCAAATGTCGAAACTGATTTTGCACTTGATAAAACTGTGATAGTTTCGAAAAGTGAGATAAATGAGCCTCATACCATACATAAAATCAAACTGAAGTATTACGACATGGACTATTATGGAAATAATTCTAGGTTTTCAGGGGCTTACTTAAAAAGAGATGATATAAACGCTTTTCTTGGTAAAGATATAAATTCTATCAAAGGAGATTTTTTCAAAAATTACCCGTCAGGTAAGAAATTTATAAATGAATTTCAACTATATGAAGGATTTATACAGGACTATGATGAAAGTATTGAGGCGGCAACTAAAAATTACATTTCATTTTCAATAAGCCAATATGAATCGACAGGTGGAGCTCACGGTGTAACCTATACCAATTACATTAATTATGATTTTAACAATAATGAAATTATAACTTGGGAGGACATGTTCGACAATAATTATGAAGTAAATAATTACATACATAATTTGGTCTTTTCATTTTTTAATGAAAATGACTTGGATAATAAAAGTGAAGGAATAAATTTATTTATGCAGGTTGGCAGGTTTAATATTACACCTAAAGGATTAAGCATACATTACCCTTCTTACAGTATTGCACCTTATGCATATGGTCAGCCGCACTTCTTTATTTCAAAAGAAAAACTTAAAAAATTCATGGCAAAAAGTAAATACCAATATTATTTCTCAAAAAACCCCAAATTGAATGTTACCATAACTTATATTTTATAAACATCATTATTGAGGCATCTCCCCTTTTTTACCATACGTATTAACGTATCTGTAGATACTCTAATAGCTTAGGCGATATTTCTCCATCGACTTTTAGGTAATAATCGCGTTGAAATTGTTTAATTGCATTTCTTGTCCTATTACCCATTATTCCATCTACAGTACCAACATCATAACCACGCATTTTTAATGCACTTTGCACGTCAAGAACATCATATTTAGTTAAATCAACATTATAATTGTTCATATTTAGGGGGTTTATTTTGTTCAATGTACTCTGTTGTATATCATCTTTTATTGCTAATATTTCAATTTTTGCCTTAGTTAATTGTCCTTCATAATACCTATAGCTTCCACATCGAGTATTATAACGATTAACCAATTGATTATACTTTTCAATGATAACTTCACTAGCCTGATTAAAATTCACTTCAGAATCATAAGTATTTAATATTATTTGTTCTCGTAAACACCATCTTAACTCTGAAACAACAAGAACGTTATTTGTGCCAGGGCTAGGCATTGAGAAAACCATAAGTTTACTGTTGGTATTATTTTCTTTTTTTGTTGTTGGTGTAATTTTAGTTTCTGGGACTCTATTTTCATTCTTAGAATAGTCGTTTGTATTATCATATTCCTCAGCGAGAAACATTGCACCGAGTATTAATAATAAAACAAAAAACCAAAACCATGGGTTTATACCATTGTTTTCTTTTGATTTATTTTCTGTCGTTCCCTTTTTTACATTTGATGTTGTAGAGTTTGTATATGAAGTATCATTGGAAGATGAAGTTCCATTTAAACTTTCTTTTTTGAGATCAATGCTAGTTAGATCTAGTTTAGATACTAGACTAGATATCCCATTAAATCCCATAGGTTTGTTATTATTCATATTTACCATCTCAATTTGAAATTAATGCATCACTTAATCTTACACCAGGCTTTTTGAATTTCATTCTAATAATAGCCTCAAGAATATGGACATTATTTACATTTAAATATGGTAGAGCACAATTCATTTTTCTATTGCCAATCTTATTTATAACGAAATTACCATTTCTACTGAATACCTCTACATTATGCCATGCTACAAATTCACTCTCATCTTTAGAAAACATCTTTGATTTACGAAGTTGAACTCCGTAATCATTAACAATTACGCCACCTATAGAAATGTTTTCATCATTTTTAAATGCTTCCATATATTTCGCTAGTATATGAATTCCTGCTGTTTTCATTAATCGATCAATAATTTCTGAAAATATGGTTTTTTTTCGTAATTTAATTTCTTGTGTGAGATCTTTGTGTCCAAATGCTATAAAATACTCTGTACCACTATTGCTTGAAAGTGCTCCCCACCTTATGTACTGAATGTCCGTGATCTTTGTGATGGTATTTTTCCATTCAATTATGTCAGGGGTGATTGTAAATCTATTTTTAAAAGCCATACCAATTTCAACTTCATATGTTATTGCCTTCGAAAATTTTTCACGGTCCTCTTCGGATAATTCCCTATCATGCAATATATCATTAATATCTGATAAGTCTTGGTCAGCTTTTTCTTTAAACTCAAAATCTTCTTCAAAAACCTGTTGTAAGGTATAACCTAATCTTTGTGTTAATTTTACATAATCATATTCATTAAACAGTTTTAAGCTCAAATTTCGGATTTTATAAGCAAGATTATTGCTCATTTCATGTTTTAGCCCTTTACTCATATATAGGATTTGTATGGGCTGAGCAATTAGATCCCAGTTTTTTAGTACATTGATCAACTCTTCAATATAGATAGACATAACACTTTCGGATAGCCCATCTTTTAAATTATCGTCTATGGTCGACAATAGAATATCTATATTCCCTTCTTCTTCCTTTAAAAATTGTTGTGCTTTTAATTCATAATATCCAATTACTTCTTGTATTAATTCACCACAGTATTTAGAACCATTATTTGTTTCCGTTACAATAATTTTGGTAATAATTTCAACTATTTCGCTTGAAGAAAAACAGTCAAGTAAGTTTATTGAAGCTTTCTTATAATATTTTTTCCTATTTTCTAATTCCGACTCTATATCTTCTAATGACTCTACCATTAGAAGGCTTGAATATTTTCTCTCTTGATTTATTAACACTTTAATTTCATCAGAGAAAATAGACTCTGACATTTTGCTTAATTCAGTTATTAGCTTTATAGATAATTCTTTATCGATTTTTGATAATCTTTCTATAGAGGAAGCTAATAGATTTGCCCTGGATAATGCATTAAATCCATTTGAGCTTATAATAAACTCAACATCGTCAATATTATTTATTAAGTTTTTAATAACATTTTCTGAGATACCAAGTAACCAAGATATCTCTATCGATAATCGTCTTCTTGGGGATGTAAGGTCATTAACATACTTCCCCCCCAAATCATCATCATTTACAAGTGAGTAATCTTCTGCCAAATCTATTAAAGTTGATTTATCATCCCTTACTGATGCATTTAGTAAATTAAAAGGGTTTTCTGTTATATTCATATTAAATAAAGCCTATTTTATTATTGTTCTTGCCGTTTAATTCAGGTAGCTTATCTATTGCCATAATAAAACAATCAGTAGTTAATAAGCTACACCTTCGCCTAGCTGCAATTCTTTTAGCTTCCTTAACAACAAAATCAACATCTGATGGCTGTCGACCATAAAGCCCATCATATATATCACCTTTACCTTGCTCTAGATCACAGGGTAAACTAAATACTAAATGATCAAATAGTTCTTCAATCTCTCTTTTAGTTGGAGTATTTACTTCTATACAAAAATCAAAGCGACCTTTTCTTATTATTGCTGAGTCAATTATATTTAATTGATTAGTCATTCCAATAATTAAAACTTTATTATCAATTGCTTTAGGTATAAGTCTTAAGAATTCATTGACCTCTTCGACGTGATATTGACCCGCATCTACATTACTTCTGCAACTTACAAAACTTTCCATTTCATCTATAACAATAACTGAGGGGGATTGCTTTATCGCATCGCCAAATACCTCAGCAATCCTCCGACTAGTTTCATGAATATAAGGACTGCCGACAGTACTTGATTCAATATAGAAGCAAGGTAAACTTAAATAATTAATCAACTGCTCAATCGCATACGTTTTTCCACAGCCAGGTGGCCCATAAAGTATAAATGGCGTAGGAAAGTCAATATCCAACTTATCGTAAAAGATAGGGTTTTCTATGATATCTATTACATGATCAATCAGAAACTGTTGTAATTGACTCCTTCCTATTAGGTGGAAATTATTATCTCTTTCAGCAAGAGAAATAGATTCTTTTACAACACCACTTTTCAGCAATATTTCATTCAAAAGACCAATATCACCAATTCCACTTAGGCTTTTAATTCTTTCTATATTTTTTGCACTTAAACTGACTCCACCACTTAACCATCTTCCTAAGACCAAGTCATCGGTTATCGTTACTTTAGTAAACTCCCCAATAACGAGTAACCTAGATAGCTTTTCTATATAAATAGAATTAGATAAATCAATTTCAGATATTATTTTTCTAGTCGCATCAAAAGCATAAGCGAATGATATCGCTTCTGAAAAATCTTTAGGCACGTTACTATATTTTATATGACTTAGCTCATATCTAGGTTCTGATTCATAAAGATAAAGGAGCTCTTTGCCGATATAACAGCTAGTAAACGATTTTTCTGACAAAATATCATTATTAAAATTATTACGCACTAACTGTCCGGTTATTACTAGCAGTCGAGATTTGTTGCTAGTCACAAAAATTTGCCAACCTACTCCAGATTGAAGTTTTTTTGTCACTTTATGACCACTAGGTAAATTATAGCCACTCGGCAAATAAAGCTCGTTCATTTATCATCCCATAACAATATTTGCATTTGCTAGAATTTCGTTGTCTGATATCATGCCTATTTGGATTTGACTTAGTTGTAATACAATCTCTCTAACACCATTGATATCATCATGCTCTAATCTATCTACACCTTCGCTTACAAGACGGTCAAACATATTTTTGTCAGAGAAAAGGTGAGCTGAAGTAGCCATAGACTTAAATTTCTCAACAACGAACCAATCTTGATTCCAAAGAATTTTGAAGTTTTTTCCTCGAATCTCTTCTATTATATTCTCAAAGTCACCATTACGACTTGATAAAGAATTTCGTGCAGTACTAAATAAACGGCTAATTAAAGACCGATCTGACTCTGAAGCTAGCGCGTATAAATGATCATTGTAAAAGCCTTCTAACCCATTGATTTCAACTTGCCTAATCTGAGGTAAGTTTGCATCACGAGCCTTAGACAATAGTTTTTTAGCTTCGTAAATCTGCTCCATCGCTTCTTGCGTATCTTCTGCTTGTTGAGTGTTTGCATCAAGATTTTTTGCTACTTCAGCTTTGCTTTTTGCAGTTTGGAGTACATCACTATCAATAACCGTCTCTAGTTCTTCAATCCTTGAAATTAATAATTCACCTTCACTTTTAACAAGTTCAAGTGAAGATGTATAATCTACTTGGCCTTCTTGTCGAGAGTAAAAGTTTTTCCCCGAATCAAACACACTTCCAATACTCGGGACTGACACTTCCAACTTTATTGCTCCTGAGTCCAATATTTCATATTCACATTCAATATCCGCACCTGCAGGAATAACTCCTTGCTCAAAGTCTGTACCTGAAATTTTCAATACACCAATAGGACGATTGTCACTAATTGGTTCCTTGATATCTCCTTCCCATAACTTAATGTTAATACTCGCTATTGTCCCAGCTCTTAAAGATTCAGCTGCTTTAAAGTTAGCGCTACCTTTAACTGGTAATGTATCACCTGCTTTTACCAAGTGAACTAAGCCAGAACTACCACCAAGCTGATTAAGTGCTTCAATAGAAATTGTATGAGATGCAGGGATTGCCTCAACACTTGCGGCTGTCTTAGTTATAGTTATAACATCCTGCCCTATATCCACTGACTTCCCTTGGTTATCAAAGACAAAAACTTTGAATAAATTATCACCCATCTGATTTAATGGTAAATTTACTGCTGCACCATGTGTCAACTTGAGTAAACCAGAGGTCCAACCCGTATGTATACAGTCAACTTGAAATTCTAATTCATCTTGAGCTTGAGAATCTGAAAGTTGTACAAGCACCCGTGCCATATTCTTAGGTGTTCTTGCGTGAAAATTAAATGAAAGATTTACCCCTCCTTCTAAAGACAGCTTACCACGCGAACTTTTTCTTGATCTATCCTGTGATGACCAATCTATTGACTCTGCAAATATGCTCGCTCCCTCAGCAACAGCAGTCATTGGATTAATATCATTGTCTCCCTCGATACCTAACTCGAAGCATACTTTATCTCTAAGTGGTTTATAGTTAGTTGGCCCACCGACAAATGCTACTTTATTTATGTAGTCTGGTGTTAAGTGAGCTTTACTTAGTGCCTCTCTTGCGGCTTCGATCGATGCATTAACTCTTTTCTCAATAAGCGTGTTAAACATATCTCTTGTAAGCTCAATATCAATATAAATCTCTTCACCAGACAAATCCTTAGTTCGCGCTTCTGTTTCTGTAAGAGATATTATCGATTCCTCTCGCGAAGAGAGCTCAATTTTAGCTCGTTCTACGGCATGGTTTGCCATACGAATTAGCGTTTTATAGTTAGGATTTGCAACGAAATCATCAGGTAATTCGAATGTGTCATGCAGCCAAGGACGAACAATGTTATCTAAAATTTCCCTATCGAAATCTCTTCCGCCGCACATAGCAATACCACCATGTGATAAAAGATTCACTTTACCCGAATGACTTTCCGCTATTGCTATATCTAATGTACCACCACCTAAATCGTAGATAAGAAACACACCATCTGATGAGTTATTTTTCATTACACTCATTACTGCGGCAACTGGTTCTTGCATCAATGCAACATTATCAAAGCCTGCGAGAGAAGCTGACTCCATCGTCGCATCTTTCTGCATTTGATTGAATGCTGCTGGAACTGTAATTACTACACCAGTATCTTTATTTTCACGGATTTCTTCAGTCAAATAGCCGAATAGTGTTTTTAAAACTTCTGCTGAACATTCAACGGGTGTTTTTGACTCACCCATAGCTTTAAATTGAAGGTTATTACTAGTTCCCATCAAACGCTTGAATAGAACAGCTGCGTTATCTGGACTTCGAGCTGCCTGTTCATAAGCTGTTTGTCCAACTAGTTTCCTACCTCGTCTATCAATATATATTGCCGATGGAGTCACATCTGTTTGTATTGGGCTTTTCCAGATTCTAGTATTGACACCATCAAAAGAAGCTATTGCACTGTTAGTCGTACCTAAATCAATTCCAATAAAATGTTTCATCTCATGCTTTCCTTAAAATAACAGTACCAGGTTTAACTATCCCATCCTCATTCATAATCAAAGGCTCTATCATTTGCTCAATGATTAGTTCATCTTCTACATCAAAATCTTCTATATTGATTGCTGTTACAGCCATACCTATGTCATAAACTTGCCCTTCAAGATTTACCAATCTCAAGTTAGCTTGGTTCAAGCTTTCGTTAAGTTTTTTTTGAAACCACTTGTATTGGTTCGAATACCGACCCTTTTCATGTGGTTCAATCTTTTCAAGCATTCGCTCAAACACCTTACTGAAACGCCATGACTCTATAGCTATAGACGTTAATGATTCTTTTAATCCTGACATTTATGTATCACCTATAAAATCCGTATAACGAGGGTTAATTTTTAAAGTATCTATACGTATTGTCATTAACGCTGAACTTCACTAATCTTGAAAAACACAAGCGCACTAAAGAAACTTCCGGCAGCCAACTAACAATCAGGCTAATTAGTACTCTATGACCATAAACATGGGCTATCTTAAGAAGAACAAGGTTGTTCTTATCTAAATACTACCGAAATTTTTTATAGCTAACATTGATTACATTCACATCGTCAGACGTAAATTTAAATCAACTGATTGACTTTCAAATATCCCGATTACTGTTATAGCCCTGGTTTATAGTTATAACTTTAAGTGTGATTTTTCTTACTATAACGGTCGATAGTGACAAGGAGATTTTCAGACATAGGAAAATTTCATTAACCTTAGAGGCAGATGAGTACTTTACTCCACCTTATTGTTATTGGAAACATGAAGTTAATGACAATTAGCACCCTGATTTTTGTTTAAGGTTTAAGAACCACGCGGATTCGTTCGACAAATGTCTCTTTGGTTTAATGAGTGCACTCAACGCAGCAAGCTAAATTTTTGCTACCTTTATGCTCGGTGATCGCCTCTGCACTACAAATACAATTTTTCGCAACTTTACCCTAAAGCTTGATGATATTTTACTTACTTAACCAATTGATATTCTTTAACACGGCTACGTTGGTCAACGAACGGTACAAGGTCTTTATCTTCTAAGTCTTGCTGCTCCATACTAAACGTAAGCGCTTCGATTGGATCAGGCAGAACGATTGAATAATGAGCTTCTTCAAACGCCTCAACTAACATTGCTAGTATGGAGCTATACCCTCTCTCCCCTCATGAGTGCAGTAGTATGAAAGTCGAGAACAGAACGACTCCCACGTTTTTGGCTCTTGACTTACGCCATCAAATTTTAGTTTAGCTTTCACTTCTTTCATGCACTTAGGACAATATCCCAATCGTTTCGGATTGAAGAAGTTACCTGCTCCGGTGAACACCGGTTTGTGTTCTGGATTGTGGCACTGGAAATAAATCTTCTCTCCACTTTTTATTTTCACAGTTGGTGGCACATCGGTACTCGCATAGGCTCGCGCTGAATCAATAGAGGAATAGCCTAAGAAATCGGCTACCCAAGCAGCGCGTAATTTAAGTCGAGCATCCAAGCTGGCTAGATTTTTTTCGGTATCAGGTAGTTTTCCTCCCTGTGCTGCAGCACATATTAAACATCGACATCGACCATGCTTGGCGTATTGCTCCAAGTAATTGTTGATCTTGGTTTCATAAACCAAAAAATCTGGGTGTGGAATTTGGAAACGCCCAATTTGACTTGTTTGCCCGCAGTTCACTGTCAGCTCATTGTTAGAGGCAAAAATTATCTTGAATTGAGGGTGGATAGTACGAAACCGTTCTATTCTACTATCTCGTGAAATCTGAGCTTTATATTCAGCGCTTGTTTGTGTTTCCGGACTGCAAACACGACAAGCACTTCTATGATGGCCGATTGCTATTGCTTTGGCACGCCGGCGCCAACCTTCAAAACTGTCTATCTGCACATGACCGTGTTCACACGTTAACTCTAGAAGCAAGTTTGAGCTTTTGGTATTTTCCCTATCGTGCCTTACAAACTGATACCAGTGGTCTGGCTCACCCCACCCCACTAAGGTAATGATTTCCCTAATTGTCCGCTGCCATTGACGTGCGCTGGTCAAGACGTTTTGTTCTGAAATAAAGTTACCGGGTAATATTCGTGGCGTGTTAGGCTCAATCCTAGTCAGACAATAACCACAAATAAAGCCACTCTCTGCCTCAAGCCGCTCAATCACACGAGTGAACGTCGACGGTGTTTCGCTTATATTGTCACAGCGAGGACAGAATATATTTTCTTTGATTGCCCCCTGTAATAACTGCTTCAAAATATCTGGGTGTATTTTTGCACGCAGTTCAGGTGACAAAAACTGTTGATATTTTTCTTCTCGTACTGTTGCCGCACGCACTTGAGTTGTAATCCCACGACACTTTTCGCACCCTTCAGTTTTCCGAAACTCAAGCGATAACATGTTTTTAACTGAAGTTTCACTTTCCTTCTCGCAACGATGGCAAGTGAATTTGATCGTGCCAGATTGCAAAAATAGTCGGCCCTCTTGCCCGCTGACTAAGGAACGTCCATTATCCGTCATAACCTTATGCAATCGATGGGTTAGTTCTTGTGTCTGTATGCGATCTGCATTACAAAAATAATCCCCAACATCGGCAATCTTTGGAGTTCTGTAAAGCAGCCTTAATTGGTCGGCAAGATCAGGATGATTTGCTCCCCAATCCTCAAGCGCTTTTTTACACACATGAATAGCCTGCTTTGCGCTTAGTGCCTTCATTTTTGAAACTACTAGCAATGGTTGCCCGGCGTCAAAACAAGCTTCTCTTTTTAGCCGATCTATCTTTTTTGTTTCTTCACAATCATTATGACTTTGAAAGCCTTGATATTCAGCCCAAATTTGTTTGTATTGGCCATTTGGTAATAAAATTGGTTCACTGACAATGTCGATTTCTCGGCCGTTGAGTCCTTGGTCAAACGCATCCATCAAACCACGCACATCTTGACGCCATTCAAATGCCTCACCCGAAGCATCAGCTGGAAACATATGCTTGAGCACGACTAAAGTTAATAGTTGGCTTCGCTTCTGTGTGGTTAATGTATAGTTTGTTTTTTTTAGGCGATGGTAAGCTTGCCAGTTAGACAGATGCCCGGTAGCTTTTATATAACAAAAGTAGAGCCCGCTCTTCGCTGGTAATCCATCAAAATCTCCGCTTCCCTTGTATCGTTGACTTTCGCGCCCCTGATAGGCAACGTACTTCAAAAGTGCACCAAAGTTAGATGCGTCCTCCGCAACTTCAGCAACGAGTTCCTTCATACGTAAATCGTCCTTGATAAGAGATCTTAGCTGAGCCTCACTCATCAAGTCATTGAGTGGCCCTTTTAACCTTCCCATGGGCACAACGACATTGGTATAAGCAATGCGATCAAGACGCTCCCCCTCAATTGCATTCACCGTGATATGGAATTGCCCTTGCTCACTGGATGGGCGCACAGATGCTCTTTGCCCCCAAATCTCGCGTGAAAGCGCCTCCAGTTCAGCTGCAATTCGACCAGACTCGAGTTTCAGTGGCTCTGCCTTGCACTCTGCAGCTTTAGCCGCGCAAAATTCGCAATCGAGTAAACTAGTGCCATTAACGGATTGCGATGGTGCCAGAAGAGCTTTTATTGAACTGTGTTTTATGCGTTTGCTTTCACCACAAGCTAAATGCCGCAAAAGATAAATCGGTGCGCGACCCTTAGCATCCGGTTCGTTAGTTTCATCCTCCTTATGACTCAATATCTCCCAATTAGCCGCATGCTGAGTTTGAACGAAGCGCGCACAGAGCCGTTGAGCAATACGACAAATTGGGCATCGCTCAGGGGGCGAATCTGGGTTAGGAATATTGGTTAAATTATCAAAGCTGCAATTAAAAGGGCTATTGCAACATTGACACACCCAAATTATTTTTGCTTTGTTCTTTTGAGTGATTGGATATCCGTCCCTAGGAACATACTTGTCGATATATGCCTGAGGCATATCTGATACCAATTTAGCCTTGAATTGATTACTTGCAGCCATTCACTACCTCTTCATTGAACACATATTGTTCTACCAGGAACACAAAATGAAGTGTTAACCAGTTATATAGACGTTCATAACTGCTTGTAGTGAACGGTTCAAAATACTGGATTATTGACATCAATAGTCTTTTTCTAACTATCTAAACTTGCTGGAGTTATACTCTTTTACTACCAATCAATAAGTTAGTTGGGATCTTTCCTCATTTACCCAAGGAAATTTCATCTATCAATACAAATGAAAATAAACTTAGCACAAAGCCCATTTAAAACAGATGGTTATAAAATACTTCTTTTTACGAAGGTGATAAACGTCGTACATTTATTTTTATTATGCCCTCTTGTCCTACCTGATAACTTTGCCTTAGAAAAAATACGGTATTTTCAGACTAATTTGAGAGAGCTTATTAGTGTAAACCTCCCCTAAAATAGGTGCATTTCCATTTAGAGTTCTCGCTTTTAAACTAAGTTAAACGGAGAGCGATTATGAAAAAATCACGTTATACAGAATCACAAATCGTTAAGATTTTAAAAGAAGTGGAATAGGGTCGGAAAGTATCGGATGTTTGCCGCGAATACGGCATTGCTGACGCCACTTATTATAATTGGAAGTCAAAATACGGTGGCATGGAAAGTTCAGATATTAAACGCCTAAAAGAGCTTGAAGAAGAGAACCGTAGGTTAAAACAAATATATGCTGATTTGAGTTTAGATCACTCTATTCTCAAAGACGTTATTGAAAAAAAGCTGTAAAGCCATCGGTTCGCCGTGAGCTCGTTGATTATGTGCGAAAAGCACATAATGTTAGCTTACGCAGGGCTTGCCGAGTTGTTGGCTTTAACGACTCAGTTTATCGATATCAACCAGACCCTCATCGTGACGATGAGGTTATTAGAGTGCTTCAAAAGGCTGTAGAGCGATATCCTGCTTATGGTTTCAGCAAATTATTAAAAACGTTAAGACGTTGGCAGTATAAATGGAATCATAAACGTGTGCATCGAGTGTATCGTTTATTAAACCTAAATATGCGTCGCCGAGGTAAGAAGCGATTACCAAACAGAAACCCTGCACCACTCTGCGTACCAGAAAAAGCTAATGTGTGCTGGTCTATGGATTTTATGAGTGATTCATTAATGTGCGGTCGACGTTTTCGTACTTTTAATCTATTGGATGATTTAACTCCATGGGAATACTTGGTCAAATCACAACAATGAGAAAACTCTAATTTTGAGTGTCACTAAAAAAGGAATGTTTACAACAGAACAGCAAGTTCATTCCAAATAAATGCCCTGTCTTAAATTATTTGCATATTTTGGAGCATCCCTCCCTGATAAATTGTCAGTACTTGGTAGATCAACGCTTATACTCTCGCCTGTTCACACCTATACTTATTTTTATTAACAAACCCTTACCAGATAACAAACCTTTAGTTCTATTAACGGAAGCCCGATCTGATCAATTGTCAGTGGCAATGAGATTTTGCCTGATAAATTGTCAGTAGTTACCTGTTTGTAACTGTTAAATTCTCAGCTTTAAATTCACAACTAACCTTTGAATTTGAAAATTTCAAACTCATTAGAATTAACTGATATCCCTAAGAAAGAATCTTTACGGTAAAGAACAATAAAAACGTATTTAACAGAGAAAGATGATGATGTGATTGAGGCTTAACATCTCAGGGGCAAGGTATCTTTATGGACTAGAGCTTATACCAAAGTAAACGTACTGATTGTAAGCTCTATTGATTTAACTTCGGTGAGCAAGAAATCACTCGTATATACAGTTCGTGGTTAACTGAAGCCGACTTACAGAATGTACTATTCGTATTACCGGGCAGTTATCTGGCTTCACGGGTTAAGTGGCATTTGAAGATTTTCATTATGATAATATCAAAAGCACTTTTCAATGTAAGTAATCGCCATATTTAAAAGTTAGTAACAAGCATTGAGTTGTCAGTCGCGACTTAATACACAACAAGTTTTATTTCTTAGTCTCTTTTTTATTCCAAGGTGTTTTTCACCCCATTCTTCAATCCTATCAACATTGTAATAAGCCGCTAAACCAATCAGAGCAAAAGCAGCTATAAAATACATAAAAGTCATATTATCAGCCTTATTGTTGTTTACTTGTCTTTATTATTGCATATATCGGAGTATTCAGATCCGTTATTTCGGTTCAAGCCATTTGCTTTTTAGCCTACCCCCTAAATCGGTGATCGCAATAGCGAACACTGATTTAATAACATATTATATATCAAAACTTTAATGCCACATCCTTCTTGAACAAGAACATAGGAAGGCAACAGTAACCAAAATTAAGACTCCCTCATATACTTTTGTAGGGTTTTTTGATCCACCTTTAATACTTCTCCTGCTTTAACCCATGTTCCGAATTGCTTTTTGGCGGCTGTGGCAAATTCCTTATGAAACGCTTTCGTTAACTCATCCTTAGTTGTCTTGGATAAGTCACCAAATGCAAACCTTGTGTCAGGACTATCCCCCTGGAGAACAGGCTCGTCCAACGAAGCTAATGAGCTAGAGATTGCCGACTCTATAGTTTGGGAGCTCAAAAACGCACAAGACATGTACGCTAGCTTTTTTAGGTCACGTAAGTTACCTGGTAAATATGCCGAGTTAAAAAACTGGATTAATTGATTTGACACTGGAGCTTCCGCAGGCAGATTGGGGTTAACATTAACTTCCTGCCAGATTCTTTGCCAATCCGACAAAATATCTTCTCTGCATGCACGAAGTGGAGGTATTGTTATTGTGAGCATGGATACACGATCAAAGAAATCAGCATCGAGTATCGTTGCCAATTGCTCAAGTGATTTATTGCTCGCACAAACTAGCTCGAAGTCAGATACTTCCTCAATGTCACTTCCAACAGGGCGAAAACTGTGATGGTTATCTTGAAGCACTCGAACCAACTTTCGTTGAACCGAAGTTGGTAAATCTTGTATCTCATCCAAGAACAATACTTTTCCATTTGCTTCTTTCAAAAGCCCATTGCGATCCTTTTCCGCCCCAGTGAACGCACCTTTTACGTGGCCAAACAACATACTATCAACAACTTGAGAATCTAACCCTCCACATGCAAGCGTAACTACCTGCTTTTGCTTCACCTTACCGACAACGGTTTCAATTAACCTCGTTTTTCCTGTACCTCGTTCACCCAATACAAGTAACGGAGCTGTGGGGACGCAAGAGAACTGCTTTAACGTTTGTAATGCATCTTGCCTTGGTTTTGATTTAGGGTCTAAATCGTAAAGGGCGTAACCGCCCTCTGAGCTTGAAATAGCAGAGATCTCTGCCAGATACGTGTTTATACTGAAGTCAACTTTGGCAATGCTGGTTCTTTTGGTATCGGGGTTATATTGTGATGACCAGAGGATTGTTTCGCGTGGGAAATGCCCCCGAGCATGAAGAATCAACCAAACCGCATGCATCGCCGGAGTTCCCGGCGATACATTGATATGAAGATGCTGTTCAAGCTTTAGCTCTGGAATAATCTCAGATTCTATTATGTGATAAATTTCGTTGTGATCAGCTGGGTTCTCAAGACCGACAGTTCGAAAGCTAATCTGTAAATCGCCAAATTCGTGATCTTTGTACAGACTACTATCTCCTGCTGACTGAGTAAGCACGATTACTTTATCAATATGCACTTTACGATTCTTAAACCGCTTTAACGCCTCATCTAATACCTCAACACCAGCTCTTTTTGAATGCCAACAAAGCAGCGTGTTTTTAAAATCCACGGTTACGCCTCCAATACAATTCTGGCGTTTGGCAATTCACTTTGCTTCAGCCTTGTTGCCATGGCAAGTTCGGATTCTTGACTAACCGTAATAGCTAACTGTTTTTTTGTCAGTCGAACAACCTTTGGCTCATAACTTTCTCTAGGCGATCCTGACTCCTGCTTCTTAGAAGTTTCATCCTTAGCCGATAAAGGTTTGAAATACTCTGGACTGGCGTTAGTGATAACTGGCGGCTCTATACGCCATTTATACTCAATCTTGTGCGAGGTTTTTTCCCGCCAGTTTGCATTGGGTATTTTTGGGTGCTTATCCATATCAGACAAACAATCTGCTTTTATGGGAGATAACTCAACAATGTCTACTTCGCTGACTGAGTACCTCTTAAATATATTATTTTCCCAAGCTTCAAAACCACCAGAAGTCATCCCTAGACTCATATCCATGTGCAATTCATTGTGGCTATTAGTTAAAAACACTTCTAAGCAGTTCATCAGCTCTATTACCTGAGTACCGTTAAGTTTCACACCTAATTCAAAGCCTTGATCCATACCATGCGTTTGAAAATTTGCCGACATCACCATGCCATGCGTTCCATCCACAACAATCGCTTTGGCATGCAGCCATTTAAAACACATCACAGATACACCAGCCTGCTTCATAGCCAATAGCGCTGGCATGGCTGCGGGTCTTTGGCGGGATAGAACGGTGACTTTTACTCCCAATTTCGCACGCTCACATATTGCTTTTACAAGCTGATGGTCTTCTTGCCACCCAAAACTCGATATGATGAGTTCTTTATCCGCTTTATTGATCAACGCTAATGCATGTTCCCTAATTAAAGCGTCCTCACTAGATGTGACCAGTATTTCAGTTAATCCTCTTGGATATCCAACATTACCCGGAGACTTGTATGCTGAGAATTCACCACGACTTGTCATATGGTGCTGCGCACTCTCGAAGATTGCCCAACGGAACACTTTCACGATATCAGCTATTTGATCGCGTGAAAGCGAGACCCCCAGCTCTTCATTTCGTAAAAGTGCTTCTTCTGTAAGGTTTGCCGTTAAAAGCAACCCTTTAGCATTACCAGTTTCATGTAATGCGTCTATAACAACGGCTTTTGCGTGGAAATGCGGCGCCGATGCAAAGTGAACATGTCCAGACAATTTGTTTAACATTTCCTTATGCTGCACAAGACACTTCTTACCAAAGTCATCGTCAGGCACATCGCCATCAAGACGAGTCTCACATGCCAATAATATGTACACACGAACTTTGCGCTTTGCAGCTTTTAAGACAGCAGATTCGACACTCTCATCAGCAAGCAAAAACGTACTAAGAATAACCGAGTGCTCAGCATTATCGATTAATTCGACAACTCTTGATTGAAGCTCATTGCAGAACAAAGAGCTATTAATAGGTTGCGGATCAGATACCTGTTTAGGTAAAACAGGCAAAAGCACAGGGGGCAACTTGGTATTTGATTGATCAACAATCTTAGTTTCAGTCTTAGTAAACTTTTCAATTAGATTCATCACTATTATTCCTTATAGGTTCCAATCATGGGCTGCAATGACATGCCAGGTATGCTGATTTTGCTGGTATTCTTCAATCCAAAACTGATTTGCCAGTTCAGCCCTATCAGGTAGTGTAAAATTCCAATCTCTAAAAGGTTCGAGTGCTTTCTCTCTCCAAATTTGGTATTTGCTATTAGTGGCATATATATTGATATTTTTCTCTAATCTCCATTCAGCCCACTTTCTAGCATCCAATTCAGTCAATGCTGATATAGAAATATTGTATAACTTCATCGCATCAAACGAGCCCAACTTGTGAACAGATGGCCTTTTTACACTTACCGAGCGCTTCATATTGATTCGCTCAGATTCAGTAGTATTTTCGAAAACCACTGACAAGATTTCCGTTTGCTCATCCCATTGTTCAAGCAAGCCCTCACTATGCAGAAGTACTTTCAAAACTTGCTGACGACTGATTGGTTCAACCCGACGTGAAAATATAAGATCCTTTCCGCGCTTCACATCAACATTGCCATCAGTCACATTCCACTCGATGTAATACGGTTTTCCTTGAGGTGAGATGCGCTCACCTTTGAGTTCAATTTTGTCAACGCGAACTTCCGAATCTCCGCCTATTGGTTCAACCTTCAGGCCACGAATGTCTTTGACTCGTTGAGGAACCTCAACGAGTCGCTTTGCTCTTTCATTTAGCTCGTTTCTGTTTTTTCCAAGTCCGATCGACGCTGCACTAGGCTCTGTGTGCGCTTCAATAGTAAAAAGTGGATGAGGCAATAAAGGCTCATGACAAACGCAAAGGCTCCAACACCCATCTTCTGGCACTAGGATTTGATCTTTCTCAAGAGCAAACAGTCCTGATTCAGTGAGCCTGTATTGGTCTCGATTAGACTCAGCAAGCCCATATAACCGACATATGTTTAGTAACCTATCAGCAACGACACGACGTCCGATTTTGTCCCCAAATAAATGCTCGGAGCACTCAGCTGAACTCGCATTCGGATAGTCATGAAGGAATTGCAGCACGCAGTTAATTTCTGGACGGCTATCAGCCAGTGCGATTTCACCCTGAATGAGCCAAGTTTCAGTCTTAATTTCTCGTTTTAGTATGATGTCCTGGCTCATAGTGCCTCCTGTGATTCAGTCTTAATGGTTGTAGACCAGTATGAATTGCTAGCAAAAGTACCTAACACACCCGATGCCTTTTGCATTGCAGAACGGTTTCCGTACACAATGAGCTGATGCTTTGCCCTCGTAATTGCCACATTCAAGCGATTTGGGCTTTCGAGAAAACTCGTGGGATGATTATTTGCGAAACTAAGCATGACAAAGTCAGCCTCATGCCCCTGAAATCGATCCACGGTACATATCTGAATATCAATATACGGTGAGGTTTTTTCACCTCGATAGAAATGCCTTACTCCGTGATGAATCTCCGTCCACTTTCGTAAAGCTTGACGTATAGCTCGCTCTTGCGCCCGATAGAAAGCTAAAACAGCAACTTCCCATGGCTTTTGATGGTTTTTCTCAACATTAGGGTTCGATTTTGCCCAAGAATCAAAGCGCTTTAATTCTTTTAAT
The DNA here is from genome assembly GCF_002218045.2 of Vibrio rumoiensis. Lineage (NCBI taxonomy): Bacteria > Pseudomonadati > Pseudomonadota > Gammaproteobacteria > Vibrionales > Vibrionaceae > Vibrio > Vibrio rumoiensis. Next base: position 2,781 of record NZ_AP018688.1, on the reverse strand, counting down.
ATTTCTTCTACTTCAGCGGTAATTTCACCTTGTTTGCCTTTTCGACCTTTAACATCGTGCCATATACAACGATGTGAGCCCTTTCGGTAACCCCAGTCTCGTTTTTCAGCCTGGCCATCAGGGCTTTGCAGTGCTTTTTCATGGTATATGTGTACTCGGGAAAACTCAGCGATATCTGGATGCATTCTATGCTGGAAACTAAGCCGTATTTGTCGTTGATTCAAAACACTGTAAGGGAGTCCATCAGATAGAGCGGTGCCTTGTTTCTGATACTCTGTTCGTTCAAATCCAACTTGCAGCGATTCAAGAATTGAAGGCAATGCGATCCTACGTACCCTGTCTATTGCAGTGAACGTATCTTTTTCTGAGTCAAATGGTAATAGCGCTTTGATATCGTCCTCTAACTTGTTAGCAGTTTTGGAACTTCCGTTAGATTCTGTATTTAGGCGCTGTTCGTACATACGAGCCAGTCGCCACGCTAACTGAGATTCCCAGCTATCGGACCCGGTCTTGATTTTTGTACGAGTTAATCTCGAATGCGCTGCAAGTCGCATTTCTAACTTTTTCGGTAACGCAGGTAGCCCCCTTATGGTCGTCAAATCTAGAGGAAGGTGATCAGCATTTTGAGCGATGAATGCTGACGAACCAAGGACTACTGATGCGTAAGGTAGATCTGTCTTCGTCCCTTTAGATGATGCAACCAATACATTTTTGGCCTTTGCTTGCTGATGGTAAAATTCAATTGTCTTTTCATCGTCAGTGCAAACCAAGGATACTTCTCGTTTCTGAATATTAATTTGTCGAGCAGAGAAAATATCTGCGCATGCTTCTCGCTGATAACTATCCTGTAAACATGGCTGTAAATTTACTTCGGTAGCTCCATCATCAACATAAGGCGAAAGCTGTTTTGGGTCTCCCACCATGATCCAACGCTTGGCAAGTACCGCTGGCACCAAAAACTCTTGAAAAGTTGTTTTTGATGCTTCATCAATAATCATCACATCGAAGATTGGCGATGTTGATTGTTTATTTTTGATATCAGGATGCTGAAGCAAACCAATAGTTGTCCCGCAAACTAAATTCGCCGCTTCAAGAACAAGACGTTCAACAATATATTTACCTTCACCGACCTTACTTTTAAGTAACTTCTGACTAACTGAAATGTGAGGTTGTTGCTGAAGATGTTTTAGCAATCTTGTGCGTTCAGTTTTAACAAACTCTTCCAATTGCCATGGCTTTGCCTTTTGAGAGACGCTTGATTTATCTCCAATCCTTACAGGTAACACCATGTCGCGATAAATATTTTCCTCAGACATCATTCGTTCAAGAACATTGTCAACAGCAACGTGTGTTGATGCACAAAGTAAGATCCGCTTACCTCGCTTTATGAATTGAAGAATCAGTTCGCAAATAGCTGTAGTTTTGCCAGATCCTGGGGGACCTTCAAGGAAGGCAAAGTCTGGTGTATTGAGTGCAATATTTACAAACTCACGCTGCTGAGATGTTCCCTCTCTTTCACCATCGGTAAGAACGTAGTAGTCATCGTTAAATAAGTGCTCATCATAAGGAACATTCGGCCACTTAGCATAATCCTTACCTTCAAACAGCCTCAATAGCGGAAGATGGTGAATAGAAGGGGTGTCTTGTAAGCTTTGTAATGCATTAATCTGACACTTTAACTGGTATGTGTTTGGACGAATAACCAAATAGTCGTGGTCAGGTAAACGATCCAATAACAAGCTGTCATTCTCTACATTTCTGTCCAGGACTGAAATTGCGTTGGATTTATTGAATCCAACATTGCTTTGTGATTTCCCAGTCAAATGCCAACCATAACCGTCTGGACACTCATACGACGACAGCCCATTGCCTAATTCACTCGCAATTTCGTCCGCGTGCTCCTCAGTTGTATAAGCCATTTTAGGTTTACCGTGACTTCTACAATTTGGGCATTCTCTAGCGGCACTACCCACGGCTTTCCATCTAGCGGGGCTTGCTTCGTATACCGTGCCGGTACTTTCATCTAAAAAGAGCTTTAAGTTCTTTTCGAAATCACCGCAGTTATCGGCAGGCTCAACTAATTGTACCCACACTCCACTTTGAGCATCGTCTAGCTTTTCCCAACCTATCGCTTTAACAGCCTTCGTACTTTCTAGGTATTTTCGAGTGGTGTCTAGGTACTTATAAAAGTCACCAAGACCACTCACTGCTTTACTAAGCAGGATGCCTGGCTTGTTAATTCCTAAGTTTGCGTATCTCAATAACGCCATGTTTCGTCCTTTGATCTAATAAGTTGTTCTTCCTAAATATCAATCTTCGTGCCAGAAACCTTCATAATAAAAATCCTAAATAATAATGGAGAATAAAAAATAAAGGTTTATACATAAGGTGTTTTTTTGACACCGTAAGGGTGAATTTATAACCCACAAGCATTAACTTGTACATTTTATAGTCTATTATTGCGAAGGTGGAAGTGAAGTTAATCTTTATGGAGTTTCAATTGGCTGATGAATCATTATTCTTATTAATGGACTACAGCCTATACAACAAAACCTGAAAATTTTGCCATAAACACAAAGCTAAAATCGCGATTGAACTCATTAAGCATTGGTAATGTTTAGAAATATCCAAATACGCTATTTCCTATAAGAGTTATGCATTATTAGCACCACTCTTCATTTTGTCTAAGCACCACAAAAAAACCAATCAATACCTCAATAATCACTGGAGGCATAAAAAAACAAGGTATATACTGTTTCTAATTCCACTATGGAGGCGGAA
>NZ_AP018687.1 GCF_002218045.2 Vibrio rumoiensis | reverse complement strand
ATGGCAAAGTAATCAGCTTCGCCAACCAGAAAGGCGGGGTGGGGAAGAGTACCCTCTGTATCCAACAGGCCTTTTATCTGGCGTTACAGAAGAAAAAGAAAGTGCTGGTCTTGGATATGGATGGTCAGGGGAATACATCCTCTCGACTGGCCCCCAGACGAGAGCTGGAGGATGGAGACTATGAGCCTATCCTAACTGGAACAAAAACCGCTGAGCTGTTCGCTTACGAGCTGGACGGCATTGATGTTATGCACTGCCCTTGTGGTGCTGACCTTATTCATACACCGAAAAACGATCCGGATTTGTTTGAAATGGAGGCTGTGCCTCTCGATCAAGCAATGAACCCGGCTCGCCATTTGGCTGCTCTTTTTGAGAACTATGACTACGTGCTGATTGATTGTCCGCCTAGCCTCGGCAGAAAGCTGGTGGCTGCGTTGGTCATGTCCACCCATGTGGCATGTCCAGTGAAGCTATCAGGTTTTGCTGTTGACGGTGTTGAAGGTCTTTTAAATACAATAATTGGTGTTCGAGAAGCGTATAACTCTGAGTTGAACATTCTTGGAATTATTATAAATGATATGGATGGATCAGTTAATCACGCTAAGTCTTTGCATAAGTTGGAAAAAGAAATACCAGATTTTTTATTTAAAAACAAAATTATGCACCGTCCACCATTAGATACAGCAACCACGGATGGGATACCTGTTTGGGATCTGCGTTACGGACATGTCGCGGCCAGAGAGGTTGAGGCGGTGTTAGAAGAAATTTTAGAGAAGGTGGGCTAAACGATGGCATTAAATAATTTGAGAGGCCTGTCGGATCTTGCTAAAGCTGCCAAAGGCAAGAAAGGTAAAGAAGTTCTTACTGTGCCAGTTGACGACGTTGTTTCCAAAGTCCAGGTGCGTAAGCGCTTCCGCAACATTGAAGAGTTGGCAGCGACTATGCTAACCGAGGGGCAGCAGTCTCCTATCATCGTGTTTCCTAAGAATGAGGAAGGAAAGTTCGTCATTCAGAAGGGGGAGCGACGTTGGAGAGCATGTAAACATGCAGGTATTGATACTATCGATCTGGTTGTCAATGATAAGGTCCAGAATAATCTGGACGAAACTGCTGGTGAGTTGATCGAAAACATCCAAAGAGATGACCTAACGCCGGTAGAAATAGCCGAGGCATTGAATCTGTTTATTGAAGACGGTTGGAAGCAAAAAGACATTGCTGATCGCCTCGGGAAAAACATCACTTTCGTATCTACGCATTTGTCATTGCTAAAACTACCAGACTGTGTGCGCGAGTTGTATGATAATGAAGTATGTTCTGATACAGAAACCTTGAATAATCTTCGTCTTTTGTTCGATATGAACGAAGAACGCTGCCGTGCTGTCTGTGCTGTGGCTATGTCTGACGGGATCACCCGGAAACAAAGTCGTGAGCTTCTGAACGATGCCAAGCGCATCAAAGAAGAAATGGAAAAAGGCCCTCTGACTGGCTCCGGCCACAATGATGAACCTGGTGATGGAAATACCGATGACCAAACCCTAAACTCAAATGGGAATGGTACGGAGGAGCAACTGGGTAATACCGAGCAGAACCATAACCAGAATGTGTTGGAAGACGGTTCAGACCGTGATGGTCTGAATGACGATGATTTGGACCCTTTGCTCGATGAAGAGGACAAAGAGCCTGTCCAGCAGCCTATTAACAGCGGAAAGAACAAAGATGAAGGTGGTGATGCTCTTCCTCCTCTGCCGAAGGACAAAGAGTGGAAGAATGTCCGAGCCGACAGTTTGGTTATTGCTGTCAACGTTAACCTGGATGGTGAAACTAAACGCGGAGTCATCATGACAGACCGTGTGGCTCTGGTTCCATCTACTGTCTGGGTCAAAACGCTCGATAGTGAAGGAAAGGAAAAGCATGTTCATGTGCCTGTGTCAGACATTGAACTCCTTAGTGTCGAAGGCTAACAAAGGAGGCCCAGCCAAAAAGGGTGGGCCTGTCAAGAACAGGTGAATATGAAGATCTCGCAGGACATGAAGAGAAAATTTGCTTTGGTGAATGCCCTGTCTAAAACGGAGAAGCCAAGTCTCCAGGACCTTCACAAGGCGACAAATATTCCTGAATCAACAATCAAGAGGCAGTTGGCTGCTTTGCGTGATGAGTTCGGAATGAACATTTTATTCGTCAGGGAGTCAACCGGCGAACGAGGTGCCACCGGCTACTACATACTGACAGATTGGGGGATCTTAGACAGGTCTTCGTTCTTGAACCGGTACGGAAAGCTGTAAGGTGCCATAGAGCAGAGTAATGAATGGAAAACCCGCCATCAGGCGGGTTTTTTTATGCGGCCACGGTGGCGGCGGATGCTGGAGGTTTCTCAGCGTAGTAGGCGATATTCCTGGTTCGTCTGCTTAGGGTGTCTATGCCGACGATACTCAGAGTTTTTGGCGTGGCATCACGGGACTCGAAATAATGAAAGAGCTGGAGCATACAGCACTTCACCATTAATGGATCAATGTCTTCCAGGTAGATTGAGGTTTCGGCTAAGGCCCCTGGGCCTTTGTTCTCGATCAGGTTTTCCATCCAGTGAATGGCGTTGACGCCAGAGCCACAGCAAGGCTCATAGAAGTCTGCCGAAGACTGTGAGCCAACAATGAGTGACAGCAAGCGGCCAATCTCTGGAGGGGTGGGGAAGTAGTTGGTGCCTTTCTTGTGGAAGCCAGACATGCTGAGGACGTAGCCAAGAACATCGCTTGTGGGATCGCGCTTCATTGCCGCAGACAGAACATGGGAAAGCTCGAAGGCGACCGGCTGTAGTTCCTCTGGGATCTCCTCCTTGGCTGGGTATAGGCCAGTCTGCAAATAAGCCCATTGGTCGATAAAGGCCTCAACAAACTGAGAAGTGCCCATTCTGTAACGGGACTGCTCAATGAGTGATAAAGCCTTGGATGTAAGTTGCTGTGTTTCTGGTGACATAAGCTCTCCAGTTTGTTCTGACGAAACATTCAAGAGGTAGAAACGAAGAACCCCGCCGAAGCGAGGTTCTTAGCTTTCCTGATTGCCTTAGTGCCGAAGCAAAGACGTCTTGATAAAGTCGGGACAACCGGACATTTCCCGGTCGATGAAGTCCTGACGTTTCGCCAGCGGCCATTTCATGAACGCCGCGAGCGGGATGCGCTTATTCGTGTTAGTATTGCCTTGCAGCATAACAAAGCTCCTTAATAGCTTGATTGTGTTGTAAGGGCTGCAACGAAGGTAGAAGAGCGATGCGGCCCTTATTTGTGATTATTACAGCATCATAAAATAATATCAAGAGACAATAAAACGATACTAAGAATAATGAACTTTCACATGTGAAAGTATTCAAATCCCCAATCTAGCGTGATCCCCACCTCCAAATAACTTGTTCTTCTTCCCAAAATGGGCGTGTCAGCGTCCCATTTAAAGTAATTGTTAGTGAGATATTGACTACACGAAATATGCCTATATCATAAGGTCATAAAATGATGCTATGAAAGTGAGCGATATGCGAAAGACAGCAAATCATCTCCGTTTGAAGAAACCTTGCGCCAACTGCCCATTCCGAAAGGAAGGGGCTATCGAACTTGCCCCTGGTAGGTTGGAAGGCATCATCAACGACATAGTTGAAAACGATATGACGACGTTCCACTGCCACAAAACCGTGCATTCAAAGTACGGTGGTGAATGGGATGAAGAGGGCAACTATGCACCTTCGGGACAAGAGTCGATGTGTGCCGGTGCGGCTGCTTATTTGATGAAAATGGGTAGGCCAACAGTGGCTATGCGGATAGCGTTTGCTTTTGGTGACGTAAAGGTGTCCGACTGGGACGAGGCTCAAGCGCTGGTTATTGAACCGTTGGTGCTGGGGAGCGGAAATGAGTAAGCAATACGCGGTAGTGCCGCATCCAAAACTGAAACGAGAGTACAAAGGTAGACTGGTCAGAACTACGCGGGAACTGAAAAATGGTTGGGGAATGATTCCTCTAGGGGCAGTAGCAACTGTCTCGCACCAGTCTCCCAAGGGATCAGAGCTGGTTTTTGAGCCATGTGATTGTTGCGGTCTGAAAGCTGTCATCAGTCATGTGGGTATGGACTCCATTGAATTTATCGAACCGATTACAGAGGAAAAAATGGACGAGAAAAAACTCAACATTGAAACGGTAGATGGGCACAACGAGCTGGTAGTCAGCTTTCTATCCAGAATGGTAAGCCTGAGCCGTGAGGAAAAACAGGTTGTATTGTCCTGCCTTCCTGATACCGGCAAACAAACAATCACCCAGCTCTATGAGGCGCTGCGTTCTCAAGGACACAAGGACCTCGCTGAGAAAATTGCACCATACCTTCAACAGGGGGTGTTTGGTCCAATCTTCGATAACGCGAATTCTAAGGTGTTCATTCGGGACGAAGCGCCTTCTTTCTTCATGGATGAGAATTCTCTGAACTGGGATGAGGCTAAAGTATTCAACCGCCTCCGGATGAGAGCTACTGTTTCTGGCCGTGGTGGCTGGACTGTCGGTGAGCGCTTTGATGATCGCTTTGATACCGAAGTTGGTGGCACACAACTTATCGTCACCCAGTCGCTCAACGAGAAGGGCGAGATAGAAGGTGGCTTGCCTACCTCCATGTCGCTGAATGACTTTGCGGCGTTCCCAAAGCAGACAAGACCACCTCAAATAGTCGATTACCAAGAAGACAAGCGGTACACGCTTGAAGAAGCAGAAGCTATCCATGAACTTGCTCCAGTGGTTCAGCGACTTAGAGAACGTATTGCAGAGTATGAGGAGAGAAGTGTCCATGATTGATCTGACATGCCGCCTCTGTGCTGGCTCCGGTGTTTATGATTTTTCGCCTACCAAAGAAACCTGCGGGATGTGCCAAGGGCATACAAAATTTGTTGACGCAAAAGCAATGCTGGTGGCCGCTATCGAACTGGCAAAGAAGCAACAAGAGCCAGTCATTGAAGTCGTAATGGGGCTGGTGCTACATGGTGTAGATGTGAGGGGAAAGGAGCCGGGAGAGTTGTTTAAGGCGATTAAGGCCTTTAACGCCCCAGGGCACAACCTATTGCGATACGGGTGGGATGCGTGGGAGCTCTATGCCATCCATGAAGGTGTCAGTCCTGAACTTGCCTCTCTTGGACGGAGTGTTATGCGTGAGTGGTACAGCCATTCATGGGGCCGTTTCAGTGGTGAGGTAGGTTTCAACGCCGCTGACAGCATGATCAAACAGGCCAAAGATAATCCTGAAAAAGCAGAAGAGCGATGGTCGTTCCTGCTTAGCGAAGAGTGGATGGTGGAGTAATTGTCGTGACAGAACAAACCAATAAGAAATTGATGCTGGATGAATCTCCAGCCATCCCTCTGCAATTCAAGTGGAGAAAGTTTGGCTGTGCAATTTTTACGGCCACGCAAACAATGGAGCACATCAAGGAAGGGCGTAAGTTAGGGCCGACTCCTGCGGGAATGCTGCCTCAAGAAGAGTGGTTGAATCGTCTGATCGCTATGGAAGAGACTCTGCCACGAGGGAAGTTTTTTGACAGATTCCGCTGCTGTGATAAGAGCGAGCAGTATGACCTCGCCGCCCAACATCTCCGCATAGTCGGACAGAAAAAACGATAGGGGGCCATATGAAAGCACAGGCATACCCACCATCGGTAATTCGGAAAGACGCTGTTTTGTATGCAGCCATTTATTACATTTCTGATGACGATAAAGCAAAGGTCGAAGTTACTCAGTGGATAGTTCGTTCCATTCAGAAAAAACGTAACTCAACTAGCGATCAGCGCTACGTCAATCTGGCCCAAAAGATAGATGGCGTTACCTGGGGAAAGAGATCCAGAAAGAACGGAGATTTTGGTTGGTTGCCATCTATACCAAGTTGGTGTTTGAAGCAATTCAGGGAAGGTTGCGAATTGCCGTTTAGTGTCTACACGACACGGTTGGCGGCACTCAAATTTGCGAAAGCCAGCTTGCAGGAAGAGGTCCAATACTGCGAGAACGAGCTGAAAAAGCCACAAACCGAAGAGGACACCCAGCAGCTTCAAGAGGAACTGACGGAGAACCAGAGACTTCTGAAAGCCGCTGCCTCAATGGTGAAGCGCGAGCAAAACAATAAGAAAAGAGGTTGACCGATGTTACCGATAGTCTCCCCTTGCGTAGTAACCAAACAACTTGCGTTCAATCGAGTAGGCGATAAGCGCAAGGTTAGGGTTTCGTCCAACTTTTTGGATGTTATGGGGTTCAAGCCAGGCATGGGCATCGCCGTTGAGCCGGGGGAGAGGATGGGCGGTTTTTCGGTGATCCCAGCGTCTGATGAACTACAGACACACCAGGTTTATCAGCGTCGGTATCAGCCAAAGAGTCGCTCCAATAACCCACTGGAAACCGTCATTGAGTTTTCGGGGCAAGGGCTCATAGATAAGTGTTTCCCTCGCTATACAGAGCGTTTCCGCGTCGAAATGCGGAAAGGCCGAGTAGTCTTCACTCCTGTCGCAAACAGAGCCTTTGCTATTGCTGATCGATTCAGAAAAACCAGCCCTTTTCGTGCTTTTGTGGCATTAACTGGTGGGGTAGACATTCATGTTATGGAGTCACTTGGATGGAAGGCTGAGATTGTTTTGGAGCATCGTCCAGTAGAAGCCAGAGACAGGGCATCCGGGCGGAATCTGAGTGAAGTACATGCGCTTAACACGCTGGTGAACAGTTCCCCGCGTATCTTGCTTAATGAAGACATTCATCATCTGGAGCTGGATCGCCTCGGTGCCTTGCTTGAGGAATGCCCACCAATTGGCTTGGCTCACTATTCACTGGGTTGTGACGACCACTCGAACGCAAAGAGCCCAAAAGACAAGGAGCGTTCTCTTCAAGATCTCTCCACTATGCTCGACATGGTTTATCCGGCATTGAAACAGATCGAGGTAGTAAACCCTGCGGTCGTGCTGGTGGAGAACGTCCCAAATTTCAAATCATCAGGAGCTGGTGCGATGATGGGAACCACTCTGCGGCGTATGGGGTACTTCCTTACTGAGATGGTTTTGAACGGTCTTGATTTCGGGGCTTACCAGGGACGAGAGCGCTATTACATGGTGGCGTCGGTATTCCCCGGATTCGTTCCGCCGAAACCTCAGCAGAGAGCTGGTGGACGGCTGTGGCCCGTGATCGAGAAACACCTTGGAGATTGCACAGACGTGACAGGGTTAAAGTCAATTCAGGCCAGAGAGTCAACATCTCGTAGGATGCCAGCATTCTTGACGAGAGAAAGTATCAGTTGCCCGACCATTCTCAAGTCTCAGGACCGTGGGGTCAAAGACGCAGTGTACATCCAAGACGGCGGACGCATTTACAAGCCATCGGTCGATTAGGTTCAAGAGCTGATGTCGATTCCTGAGAGCTTTGATGTGTCGTGGATGGCAAAAGAACAAGCGACAGAAACGCTTGGGCAGAGTGTGGATTACAGATTGCATTCAGCGGTCATGTCCGCAGTTCGGGATCACCTGAATGTGAATTGCGGTCGCCATACCGTGGTGCAGCACGGTATCAGAAGTAAGGAAGGTAGATAATGGCAGTCATTTACTACGGCGAGGGAACCCATGATGCCGGTTTCGTCGGGTTCCGTGTCGCACGAACAGTTGGCGTGGCGGATGATTACCGGCAGGAATATTTCTCCTTGAGAGAGTATTCCTACGCCACCGCTCACCGGCTGGCCTACAGCTTGGACCGAAAGTGGGAAGCTGAGGCAGAAGAGGTCAAGCGCCAAAACAAGACTTGTAAGCGGCGACGCAACTCCGGGCCAAACATCATTGCTGATGGGTTGAGAGCTTACATCGGTATCGAGAACAGGAGTCGGATGGGGGGGAAGAGAACCTACTTTACACCTTGTTTTCTCGTCACAAAGCCAGGTTACGGCAATGGGGATATTGCTTTCCGGGTTTCTACTCATGGCTACAATGAAGCCTATGAAAAGGCGGTGGAAACGTATTGTGAGATCCACAACCTTACAGACGAGCAGTATGTTGAATTGCTTGACCGTATGCCGAGTAAAGAGGTGTTCACTGGCTACCTGCTGGATGCTCTTCTAATGCGCGGCCATCGCGCTACAAAAGCAGAAATACTGAGTAAGTTGGGTTCAGTGGAAAATGAAGGGTTATCGCCAATGGCAAAGGGGAAAACGGCCCGAACAGAATTCGTGGCCCAGAGTATCGGTGGGCGTAATAATCAAGCCACCAGCTATTTGGTCGAGAAGAACATGAATTTATACAAATAGGAGACACTATGTTTTTTGGTAACAATGCAGGGGATCATACGTTCTTTATGGGAACAAGTGGAAAAGGTAAATCTGTCTTTTCCGAACAAGCCCGGAAAAATGCGAGGCAGCGCGGTGATTTGCTGGTGGATACTGAAATGTTCCGTGAAGGCCGAGGGTTGAAACCATACGAGCATGAGTATGCTCGTCGCTTAGTTCTGGGGCTAAGTGGACCGTTGCCGCGTGAACTGCGTGGGAAGCCGGTGACAGTTATCTCTGATGTGTCCAGGCCAAAAAAGGTAAAACGTCAGCCAAAGCACATTGTTAAAACCGTGAATGGAGTCATCCTTGAACGCCAATTGGTGGCTGATGCCAGAGAACAGTTGGAGATGCAAACAGGTGTCAGGCTCAAACAGCCGCAGCTCATCGAGCTGATGGAGGAATCGGGCATAGATGAAACTCTAGCCGAGTTTGGTGAGGCTGAAACACAGATCAGAGAAATGCTGGCGGATGCGTTGGCTATGAAACTGGTGGGTCGCTCATGGCCTACGTGTGGAGCCCTTTACAATGCGGCAGATAAGTCAGACGTCAGTTTTGCCGCCGAACTTGATGTTGCTGCCAAAGAAGCTGGATACACGATTCGTTAATAGGATTTAGCGTGAAAAGTATAGATCGCCAAAGTTGGCTCGTTAAATTCAGGCGAGCGAAGTGTCAAGAAACCTTAGATACCATGAGGGACGCGGCCATTCGCAACTACGAGGGAAATATTCGTGTTATTGCGGATATTATACTGGCTCATGAGACAAGAGAGACTGAAATTGAAAAAGGAGTATTTTGCCGGGTGCCTCGATGCCCCAGTTTTACTCCAGGAAGGTGATTATGAAAAAACGAATACTTCATCTGTCAGTAAAAAAGATCTACTTCGATCAAATAAGGTCAAGGGAAAAGCCAGATGAATATCGCCTCGTTACGGAATACTGGATAAAGAGACTTGAGGGACGTGAGTATGATGAAATTCATGTGAAGTGTGGTTATCCAAAGGCTGGTGATATGTCTAGGATAGAGGTGAGACCGTGGAGTGGTTTCGCAAAGGAGGTAATTACACACCCACACTTCGGAGCCGAGCCCGTTGAAGTATTCGCCATCCATGTGAATTAGAGTGAGTTGTAACAACGATTCATTCATTGTAATCTGGTTTTAGTTCGCAGCTAAGCTGCGCGAAATGTCACTTGAGATAACAAGATTAGGAGATAGTAAATGCGTTTATTGATAGCTGAGAAGCCTCAACTTGCCAAAATTCTTCATGAGAACAATCTAATCGAACATGATACTGAAATTGTGTTCACCTTTGGTATTGGGCTATGGCGTTATACCATTCCTAGATTGTCTTTTGCAGACATTCCTTTTACCACCCCACCATCCTTGATAAGGCCTCAGTCATTTAAGCCCAGAAATGTCCTACTTGGAGTGGATGGGAAAGCCAAGTTTTACGTCTCTGAGGATGCTACCAATACTGAGCATGAAAAGAGATTAAATGACCTTGTGGAGTATCTACGTGGTCAGATGGGAGAGTATAAGGAAATCATCTGCGCGGTAGACTGCGACAGAACAGGTTATGGATCAGCGAAACAGTTGTTAGACAAACTGGGGTGGACTGAGAATAGCGACGTTCCAGTTCATTGTCTTTATTTAATGGCAACGGATAAGAGCTCTCTGGAAAATGCCTGGGAGAATAGAACTGAAAATACGTGGAATCAAGATTCCCTTGCAGAAAAGCTCGCAAGACAGCAACTGGCTAAGAAGACTTTTGATTATTGGTGGAATGCAAATTCATCTGTTGTTTTCTCAGAACTAAGTAAGTGGTCTGGGCTTGTAGCATCACCACTTATTTCAAAGTATGAGCTGATGTTACTTTGTATCTTGGCCGACAAGCCCAACCCAATGAGTGAAAGTGAAATAATCCGTTTGATGGATAGATGGAGAGGCTCAGGGAAATACAAGGACGATTTGTGTCAAGGAATAGGGTCTCCCATGTCAAGAGTCGCTATATTCGTGAGAGCAATGCAACGTGGAGCATTATCTGTGTATGCCGAAGATAGAAACAAAGCGTATTCTCTGTCTGCTGCCGGTAAAGCGTTTGTTTCACAGCTCCACAAAAAGACATTTGATCCAGACTTGCCATTCCGAATTAATGACTGGTTAAATAGAGGTGATTATGATGCGATGTCTCGATATATAAGAACGGTATTTGGCAGGCAAATAAGGTTTCAAAGAAATTTAGGCAATTGAAAGCAGGGGCCATAAGGCCCCTTTTTTTAATCTTCTAAATGCGAGCAGTTGAGTTCGGATAGCACCTTCTCGTAGGCGCTATTTTCATTTGCTTTTCGCAGTTCTACCATCTCTACGATGAATGGGGTTAGGGCCAAAGATTGTGGCTCCCAGATGCGATTACACATATCGGCCATGTGGGCATTTACATCAGTAATGACGTAAATAAATTCAGGAAGATCTTTTAGACCTCCCAAAGCCTTTGCCATATCAACTGCTTCCGTGTTCTGGTAGCTATGGTTACTTTTAAGTCCAGAAGTGAGAGGCATTATGTTTTGTGCTAAATAGCTTGCTGACGCCGCCATTATTCCAGATGAAATACCTTCACCTGTATCTTCGGTAATGGCTGAACTTGTGGTTAGTATGGTAGCTAGGATGATTGATCCGAACATAGTTAATTCCTTATTCTAAGTCTGATTTTTTGAAAGGCATTGTGCCTTTGCAGTCTGGATAAGCTGTGCAACCCCAAAACTTAGAGGCTCGTTTTTTACCTGGAGCTTTCCCTTTTCTAAGGCGCATAGGGCTACCGCAATCTGGGCAGTCTGGGCAATCCTCCGCAGCGATGCGCTTCTCGGGTTTACCTCTATTATCAGGGAATGTCTTTTTACAAGCCTCGTTCTGACAACCCCAGAAGAAGCCGTTTTTACCTTTGATTCGGTGCATCTCTCCACCACAGTTAAAGCATTCGTGTGAAGGAGGTTTCGCGCCTTCAAATGCTTTAGCCATCGCGCCACCTTCTTTTGTCAGAACTGGCGCGGCCACTTTGAGCTGATCGACCATCTGGCAAATCCAAGTGGAAATCTGCTTCATGAAGACAGACATGTTTCCGGAGCCAGTGGCGACTTTTTCAAGCTCTTGTTCCCAGGCCGCAGTCATGCCAGGTGACTTGATTGCTGGTGGAAGCACAGCGATAAGTGCATGAGCTTTATCTGTTGCAAGCAGTACCTTTTTCTGACGCTTGAAATAGCCTTTATCTACAGCTCCCTGGATGATGCTGGCGCGTGTTGCTGGAGTGCCCAGACCGGCTGTGTCTTTGAGGATCTGCTTGAACTTCTCCTCAGTCACAAACCGGGCAATGTTCTCCATCGCGGCAAGTAATGTGGCTTCTGTGAAGTGTGGTGCTGGCCGCGTCATTTTGTTCATCAGCTCAGTACCATTGAGCAAGGCAGGTTCGCCCTGACTAACCCTGGGGAGCTTCTCCTGTTCAACCGGCGCGTCGGTATCTTCTCCTTCATCCTTGGGGCTGCTTTCGCTGTCAGAAGCAAACAAAACCTTCCAGCCTTGTTTGGTCGGGGTCTTACCGGAAGCAGCAAAGAGGTGACGTCCACACTGCACCTCGATGGAGGTTTTGGTGAACTCGAACTCGCTGTAGAACTGCGCGATGTAGAAACGACGTATGGCGTCGTAGAGATTTAACTCGATCTCAGACATGGCACTGATGTCTGTTCTTGCCGGGGTGGGAATGATCGCGTGGTGCGCGGTCACTTTAGAGTCATTGAATACTCTGGCCTTGCGGTGAGGGTCTGCGCCAGCTACCAGCCCTGAGACGTTCTGATCGGACAAAATAAGCGCCTGTAGGATGTCAGGAATGTCTTCCTTTTGGCTCTCTGGCAGGTAGCGACTGTCGGTACGAGGGTAGGTTGTTGCTTTGTGTGTTTCATACAGAGCTTGGGCTGCATCAAGCACCTGCTGAGCTGTATATCCCCATCGTTTACTTGCGTATTGCTGTAATGAAGTCAGATCGAAGGGAAGGGGAGCAGACTCTTTTCCTGGTTTCGTCTCTGCCTTGCTGATAACTGCATTGGCACCGTTGACCTGAGAGGATACCTGCTCGGCATAGGCCTTATTGATACATCGGCCTTGTTCGTCACTACACTCCTCTGGCGGTATCCACTGAGCAGCAAACTGACCATTCTGCACGGATACGTTCACGCCTAGAGTCCAGTATGGGGATGGTGTGAAACCCGCGATCTCTCGATCTCGTTGACACACGAGAGCTACGGTAGGTGTAATGACCCGACCTACGTGGAGGGTATGATTGAAACCTACATCTCGCGCCAATACTGTATAGAGTCGGCTTACGTTCATCCCCACCAGCCAGTCTGCGCGTTGCCTTGCTAGTGCAGCGTAGTATAGCGAGACAGTTTCTTTGCCGTCCTTAACGTTATTTAGCGCTTTCTTAATGCTCGACTCATCGAGTGCAGTCAAGCAAACACGACGAATAGGACCTGAGTAGCGGAATCGATCCAAAAGCGAACGGGCGATAGCTTCACCTTCTCGGTCGAAGTCGGTAGAGATGTAGATGGTACTTGCTTTTTTGACTAGGCCTTCAACGATTTTGTACTGCTTTAGCGCACTCTTGCGAACGTTGTACCGCCAGGATTCAGGAGCAATCGGAAGAGTCTCCAGTGACCATGACTTGTATCGTTCGTCATAGTCATCTGGCATATACAATTCCAGAAGGTGGCCGAAGGCCCAGGTAATAACCCTGTTTCCTCCATCATGGATAAATCCATCTCCCCTTTGGGAGGCTTTCATTACTCCTGCCAAGTCTTTGGCCTGAGAAGGCTTTTCGCAGATATAAAGGTCCATCAAGCAGCTCCCTTCATCTTTGATTCCAGATTCGCCAGCTCAGTCCAGTTTTGGGCAAGAACTTTTATCTCGGGATAGTCTCTGGAAAGGTTTTCGAGGACTCCAGAAATGACATAGGCCGCTTCGTGGGTATTACCCCTCGAACCAGCCTCCTGGAGCATGATTGATAAAGCGTCGAAAAGCTCAGCCTTTCGGCCAGGCTCTGTGTGATTTCTTATTTCAGAGCTTTGCATGGATTCACCACAGAGTAGGGACGCACGGATTCGCGCACAATACGGCGATCTGCGTCTGTTACGGCCTGACTGGAGCAAAAGTGCGTCCAGGCATTCAGGTAATCTTGATAGTTATGAGCAGGCGGTATGCAGCCAGTCACAACGTCCTGGGGTATGTTTGTGGCACCTTCACCCTCAATAAAGCGCCAATCGTGCTCATCCATGCCCTTGCCGCTATCGCAATAGCGTTCCCAGCGTGACAACTCGTACAGCGAGTAACCTTTACCTTTGTTCATGGACTTGAAGGTATTGATGGCTTCGCCTACATCCCCTTCTTGCTTTATTCCAACCGGAGTTTTAACTGCATCAGCGGAATCATCTTTCACCTTGTTAATCGTCGCGCTGACATTACCGTCGCCCAGCACATGGATATAACCCGGTTGGCGCAATGCCGCACCACCGCGTCCCATATTGTCCCATGCGATAGAAAGTTCCCGGTTAACTCGGGCCGGTTTGTCATTCTCCGCAGGGGATACTTGGGATTGGGGTTTTTGTTCAGGGGCGTTAGAGGCACACCCGGCCAAAATTGCTACTCCCAGAATTGCTATCAGTTGTCTCATCGTGTCATTCCTCATCAAAAATTGTCGATGAACCCATTCTAAAAGGGGGGAGATGGAAAGCTGGTTTCTCAAACTGCCCAAATTGGACAGATAGGCGTGTGTGCGATCTAAACGTGTTTTGAGAGCATGTACTGACGAAAAATACGATAGGAATATGGTCAACCTACATGCTGAAAGCCCTGAACAAGTTATTTGGTGGGCGAAGTGGAGTGATCGAGGCCACGCCAAGCGCCAGAGTGTTGCCGCTTAAAGACGTGGAAGATGAAGAAATCCCTCGATACCCACCTTTTGCCAAGGGCCTGCCAGTGGCCCCACTAGACAAGATACTGGCAACCCAAGCTGAACTAATTGAGAAAGTGCGGAACTCTCTCGGTTTCACTGTGGACGACTTCAACCGGCTTGTTTTGCCAGTGATCCAACGGTATGCCGCTTTTGTTCACTTGCTGCCAGCTTCCGAATCTCACCATCACCGAGGAGCTGGTGGGTTGTTCCGGCATGGGCTTGAAGTAGCCTTTTGGGCAACTCAGGCTTCTGAGTCGGTTATTTTTTCAATCGAGGGAACGCCTCGGGAACGCCGCGACAATGAACCTCGTTGGCGATTGGCGAGTTGCTTCTCCGGGCTCCTGCATGATGTGGGCAAACCGTTGTCAGATGTGTCTATTACAGATAAAGACGGATCGATCACATGGAATCCTTATTCAGAGTCACTTCATGACTGGGCGCACCGTCACGGAATAGAGCGTTACTTTATTCGGTGGCGCGACAAGAGACACAAAAGGCATGAGCAATTCTCGCTACTGGCTTGGCATCGAATTATTCCGGCTGAGACGCAGGAGTTTCTTTCCAAGTCAGGTCCTTCCATCATCGAGGCGATGCTTGAAGCTATTTCGGGAACCACTGTCAATCAGCCTGTTACAAGACTGATGCTTCGTGCTGACCAAGAGAGTGTTTCAAGGGACCTTCGCCAAAGCCGTCTTGATGTGGACGAGTTCTCTTATGGTGTGCCAGTAGAGCGGTACGTGTTCGATGCTATCCGTCGTCTGGTGAAAACTGGGAAATGGAAAGTCAATGAGCCTGGCGCGAAAGTTTGGCATCTAAACCAAGGTGTTTTCATCGCATGGAAACAGCTTGGAGATCTCTATGATTTGATCAGTCAAGACAAAATCCCCGGCATTCCAAGAGATCCAGATACGCTGGCCGACATTCTCATCGAGCGCGGTTTTGCTGTGCCAAACACTGTGCAGGAAAAAGGTGAGCGAGCGTACTACCGATATTGGGAAGTGCTGCCGGAGATGCTCCAGGAAGCGACAGGCTCTTTGAAGATTTTGATGCTCCGCCTCGAATCAAACGACTTGGTGTTTACCAATGAGCCACCATCAGCCGTTGCAGCAGAAGTTGTTGGAGACGTTGAAGATGCTGAGATTGAGTTCGTTGACCCTGATGAGAGTGATGACGATCAAGATGAAGGCGGAGTGTCTCTGAACGATGACATGTTGGCCGCAGAGCAGGAAGCAGAGAAAGCTCTAGCCGGTCTCGGTTTCGGTGATGCGATGGAAATGCTGAAAAGCACTTCAACAGAACCCGAAGACACACCGGCCCAAGGCGCGGCTGAAACAAAGGACTCGCCTAAAGCACCATCAGCCACAACACCAAGCAAGGGAAAACAGGTTAAGGCTAAACCCAAAAAAGACACAGAAGAACAAACAGAGAAACCTGAGGCAAAAGAAGAGTTGTCACCTCAGGACATCGCCAAAAACGCGCCACCTTTGGCGAACGATAACCCTCTGCAAGCCCTCAAGGATGTTGGGGGTGGACTGGGTGACATCGACTTCCCATTTGACGCATTTAACGCATCGACTGACGCCTGCATTGCTGACGAAGAGAGCCTTAAAAACTCCAACGAGGCAGAGCTCGAACAGCCCAAGCCTGACTTCGTTCCAGAAGAACAAAACTCCCTGCAGGACGATGACTTCCCCATGTTTAGTGGTTCAGATGAGCCTCCATCATGGGCTATTGAACCATTGCCTATGTTGGCCGTTGAGTCAGAAGAGGCTTCTGCCACAACAGAAATGTCACAAGCGAACATACCTAATCAGCAGGAAAAGGACTCTAAGACATTGCTGTCTGAGATGCTTGCTGGCTATGGCGAAGCATCTGCTCTGCTTGAGCAGGCGATCATGCCTGTTCTGGAAGGGAAAAAGACGCTGGGAGAGGTTCTGTGTCTGATGAAGGGCCAAGCCGTCATCCTATACCCAGAAGGTGCTCGGTCATTAGGTGCGCCGTCAGAAGTTCTCTCAAAGCTATCCCATGCCAATGCGATTGTTCCAGACCCTATTATGCCTGGTCGTAAAGTGCGAGATTTCAGCGGTGTGAAAGCAATTGTGCTGGCGCAACAACTTTCAGATGCGGTCGTAGCGGCCATCAAGGAAGTAGAAGCGTCAATGGGTGGATACCAGGATGTCTTTGAGCTTGTGTCTCCTCCTGATTCTGATGTCAGAAAGAGCAAGTCTGCTCCGAAGCAACAAAGCCAACCGATGCAGAAAAAAAACCAACAACAGAAGTCTGATGCTGGATCAGGTCAAGCTGCACCGGCAAAAGACACGAAAGGAAAAGCTGCTCAGAAACCTCAAAAGGAGAAAAAAGGTGACACCTCCTCTGTGGTTGCGGGGCATGAAAGCAAGCCGATTGAAGAAAAACAGAACGTGGCTCGCCTCCCCAAGAGAGAGGCTCAACCCGAAGCTGTTGTAGTTACCAAAGTTGAGCGTGAAAAGGAACTTGGTCACATCGAGGTCCGAGAAAGGGAAGAGCAAGAGGTGAGGGAGTTTGAACCACCAAAGGCTAAAACAAACCCGAAAGACATCAAAGATGAAGACTTTTTGCCGCCTGGTGTTACCCCTGAGAAAGCGATTTTGATCCTCAAGGACATGATCCAGAAACGTTCGGGCAGGTGGCTAGTTACACCTGTCTTGGAAGAAGACGGCTGCTTAGTAACCAGCGATAAAGCGTTCGACATGATTGCCGGGGAAAACATCGGCATCAACAAACACATCCTCTGTGGGATGTTGAGCCGGGCACAAAAACGCCCTTTGCTCAAAAA
This sequence comes from Vibrio rumoiensis, assembly GCF_002218045.2. NCBI lineage: Bacteria > Pseudomonadati > Pseudomonadota > Gammaproteobacteria > Vibrionales > Vibrionaceae > Vibrio > Vibrio rumoiensis. The sequence continues at coordinate 142,219 of NZ_AP018687.1, read as the reverse complement.
ACGTCAAGGAAAATTGTATTTAGAGGTAGATGAAACATGACAATGAGTTATGACCCGCTCGCCTACGAGATGCCGTGGCGGCCTAACTATGAAAAAAATGCTGTGGCAGGCTGGCTTGCAGCCTCCGGGGCTGCTTTGGCCGTGGAGCAGGTCAGCACTATGCCTCCAGAGCCCTTTTATTGGATGACGGGGATCTGTGGTGTGATGGCAATGGCTCGTTTGCCTAAGGCTATCAAGCTCCATTTGCTGCAAAAGCACTTGAGGGGCCGAGATTTAGAGTTTATCTCCATTACGGAGCTCCAGAAGTACATCAAAGATACGCCGGAAGATATGTGGCTCGGTAGTGGGTTCCTGTGGGAAAACCGTCATGCCCAGCGCGTGTTTGAGATCCTGAAACGAGATTGGACATCTATCGTCGGAAAAGAATCGACGGTTAAAAAAGTTGTCCGGAAAATACAGGGTAAGAGAAAAGAGTTGCCTATCGGCCAGCCTTGGATTCACGGGGTTGAGCCAAAAGAAGAAAAACTTATGCAGCCTCTAAAGCATACAGAGGGGCACACTCTAATTGTAGGGACTACCGGCTCGGGCAAGACCCGTATGTTCGACATCTTGATCTCTCAGGCCATCCTGCGCGGGGAAGCTGTGATTATCATAGACCCGAAAGGTGATAAGGAGATGCGAGACAATGCCAGACGGGCCTGTGAAGCTATGGGACAGCCGGAAAGGTTCGTCTCATTCCACCCGGCATTCCCAGAAGAATCAGTGCGTATCGATCCCCTGCGAAATTTCACCCGTGTAACAGAAATCGCAAGTCGATTGGCTGCATTGATTCCATCCGAAGCTGGGGCTGATCCATTCAAATCATTTGGCTGGCAGGCTCTTAACAATATTGCTCAAGGGCTTGTTATCACCCATGACCGTCCTAACCTGACAAAACTCCGTCGTTTCCTTGAAGGTGGCGCTGCTGGTCTAGTCATCAGAGCCGTTCAAGCCTATTCAGAACGAGTTAGGCCTGACTGGGAGGCCGAAGCTGCGCCTTTCCTAGAGAAAGTAAAAAACGGCTCTCGTGAAAAGATCGCTTTCGCTTTGATGAGGTTCTATTACGAAATCATTCAGCCTGAACATCCCAACTCAGACCTTGAAGGTTTGTTGTCGATGTTCCAGCACGACCAAACCCACTTTTCCAAGATGGTGGCAAACCTCCTTCCGATCATGAATATGCTGACGTCCGGAGAGTTGGGGCCATTGTTATCGCCAGACTCAACTGACCTAAGTGACGAACGCCAAATCACTGACTCCGCGAAGATCATCAATAACGCCCAAGTAGCCTACCTGGGCCTCGACTCGCTGACCGACAATATGGTGGGTAGCGCTATGGGCTCAATATTTCTTTCTGACCTTACAGCGGTGGCTGGGGATAGATACAACTATGGCGTCAACAACAGACCCGTGAACATCTTTGTTGACGAAGCTGCTGAGGTGATCAACGACCCATTCATCCAACTTTTGAACAAAGGACGTGGTGCGAAACTTCGTCTTTTCGTTGCAACCCAAACTTTTGCAGATTTCGCAGCTCGACTGGGCAGCAAAGACAAAGCGCTCCAAGTCTTGGGGAACATCAACAACACGTTCGCTCTGCGTATTGTTGATGGGGAAACCCAAGAATACATCGCGGATAACCTGCCGAAGACGCGGCTCAAGTACGTTATGCGTACACAGGGCCAGAATTCTGATGGCAAGGAACCCATTATGCACGGAGGCAACCAAGGCGAGCGTTTGATGGAGGAGGAAGCGGATCTTTTCCCTGCCCAATTACTGGGAATGCTTCCGAATCTGGAATACATAGCCAAGATTTCAGGCGGAACTATCGTAAAAGGCCGTCTGCCAATATTGACCCAGTAAGAGCAGAGCTATGTGTAATAAGAAGTATAGAAACTACGAGGTAGCCATCATGGTCGATGTGAACCCTTTTGACCGGGTTATGAATGAATTGAAAAATCGTGGCCGCAAAAATGCTCATATCCTGAGCATCCTTCAATTCGATTGGCCTGCATCAGAGGTCATCATCGAGAAGCTGAGCTGCTACATCACAGACGGTATTAAGGCTAATCAAGAGCCAGTGATTTACCCGATCATTGAAGAGGCTCTTCATCGCTACAGCCAGCTTGTGTTTCATGAACAGAGAGAAAAGTACGAAGACCCAGCCCGAATAGGGGCGTTTTTAGAAACTCTCATTACCGAGACTTGCCGGGCGCTGGAAGTACAAATCGTCGATTGCGGTGGCGATTTATGGTCTGTCGATTCAGGAGAACCGTTCTCACTGTGGCTGTCTTCCCATCCTGGAGAATTATCTATTAACCCGCAGCCCCACGAGGATGAAACATCTTTGCGCGGCTTGCTGTATGAACTCATCACCTGTGAAAGTGTGAAAATTGTTTTAAGGAGAACTGACTATGAACAAGCCGTGGTTGCTGGTCGCATGGCTGCTGGCTATTGAGATACTTGCGATATTGCTGCTGATCCCAGGTGACTGGACAGACAAAGCTATCAAAAGAGAGTCTGTGCTGGTGGAGCAGAGTCTCGGGATCGAAGCCAGAGACTGGATACAGGACAAAGCATCTACCTGGTTCCGGTCGAGCATTATTGATTCTGGCTTCTATGAAGGGATGTACCAAACGTTGATCCCCTCAGAAGAAGAGCGCCAGAAATCCAAGGGTATGCAGGATATGGGGAAGGGCTGGTTCGCGTGGGTTAAGGGTCGCATGGAGGCCTTTGTTAACGTCATTTACCAGTTCTATACCAGACTGGCGCTGTTAGCTGCTTGGGCTCCCTATATGCTCATCCTGTTTGTACCGGCTGTGTACGATGGGATGATGACCTGGCGCATCAAACGGACCAACTTCGACTACGCAAGCCCAGTTTTGCATCGCTATAGCGTTCGCGGAACAATGTACTTGATGGCTGGTTTGTTCATCGCATTCTTCGTCCCTATAGCTCTCGATCCGGTTGTCATTCCACTTACGATGATGACCTGTTGCGTTCTGGTAGGCCTGACGTTCGGCAACCTACAAAAACGGGTATAGGAGGGGGAATGAGCTACTCCGTTTTAAATCAAGATGGTGTGCATCTGTGTGACATTCCACGGAATGTCTATCAGTTGATACGTCGCCAGTCCCTGTCAGAGTTGTGGCTTTACTGGGTGCAGATTTTGAATTTGGTTAAGGTGTTAATTGCTTGCGTCGGGAAGATGGTCTTTGTTATGCCAGTCGCATGGTTCTGGGTGCTGTTTTTGTGCAGCATGGTTGCACCAGAGCGAATTTCTGACGTATCAGGACTTTTCTATCCAGATGTGATCGGGTGGGCCGCTGGCGCGGCTATCACCATCATCATTTACTCTGCATTCACACGACCAACAATGTACGGATACCACAACGTATTCAAGCAGCACATCTGCTCAAGAGTAAAGCAAATAACGCCCGAGCTCAGAACAGTCTCGGGGCCACTGTTCTTCTACAGAAACGAAATTGGAACGATATAGAGAGAAACCATGAACGTAACCAAGAAAATTCATCTGCTGGCGCTGGGATTGTTTATGACCGGTACTGCCATCGCTGCACCTGATGTGCTCAATGACGACGCAAAGCTCAAAAACCTTGAGAAAGTTTGCCCTGACTGTGAAATGGTGGCAAAAGATGTGCTCAATCTTCGGGTTCAAAACTGCCAGCTAAAAGATACCTCCAGTGCAATGATGATAGGAACTATGCAAAATGACCCTATGTTTTCGTTTATGCTGGCGGTACACACTGCGGCAGGCTCGGAGGCATACAAAACAGTAGTTGGTGCCGCTGGCAACCATGTTGACTGTGAAAACCCATTGAACTGGATCAAGCTGACCCAGCAAGCAATTAAAGGAGGCAAAGTCTAATGCGTAAGAGAGATTTCTTTTTTGGAGAGGTGTATGAGGGGAGTGGAGGAGCCACTCTACGGCTGAGTGATATGGAGCCATTGGCAAGAAAAGTATCAGCAGAGTTCTTCACCGCACAACTGAACCGTATGTTGAAAGAGCATGACGGTCAGTTGACGCTCAGCGATGGAACGTCGTACCCCAGCTTTTGGAGTTTCATCGACAAGGTTGATACCAAACAGGTTGGCTATGTGGAAATCTATGCTCGTCAAGATGTCAACGATAATGTGAAAGCAACGCTGGCTTGTGACATCGTTTTGGTTAATGGCGTGATCACCGTGAAGCCGCACTGGTGTGCTTACAAGGACATCCGTGCTGACGAAGTGATTTCCACCTTACTGGTGCCTTTGCACTTGAAAGCCCTCCAGGATAAGGCTTACATTCGCTGGGATGATGGTGAAACCGAACCTCTGTTACAAAACGACTACTATCAGGCTGAACTTGAAAATGTGTTTAGTGTTGCCAAGTACCCATCAGCTATGAGCTGGAGCGATACAGCAGACCAGAAGGTTAAGCAGTACAAGATGGACCTTGAGTGCGCCACAGATGTTGGTCGTCGAGGTGTCTCATCAGAGCAAGCATGGGATGCTTATCGAGAGCTCCGGCACAATAGAACAATGTGAAACAAGCGGCCATTGGCCGCTTTGAACTTTCACATGTGAAAGTTTTTCGCCTCCCGCTTTTATCATCTCCTCGAATAAACCTCCATAAAGTGCCCAAAATGGGCCGTAACAGCACTGTTCCTAGATTGCTCAATTAAGAGACGATTACATCCGTGATGACGACAAGTTATTTGGAGGGGTTATGTCCGCACAAGCTCACGTCAGAGAAAGCGAAAGCTCATCTGGTTCATTCATCTCCTGGCAGTTCCTTGTATGGCAGGTGATGTTCGTTATAGGTGTTGTTGCAGGGATGAACCTGGAACACGCATTCAATTTTCTAGGTTAATGGGAGGAAGTGTGAACGTTAATAAACAATTTTTCTGGTTTTTGATGAACGCGGTGCTTATGTGCATCTTTATCCTTCCCGTAGCGGTCGCCTTCTGGCTGTCTGCATTTGCGGCAGGGTTTGACTGGAGTCAGTGGGTCAAGTTGACCGCTGATGCTGTCAACGGAGCTGCAAGTGATCCGATTAAGGCTCTGGGTACTGTTCAGACCTACTGGGGTATTTTCAGCTTCTTTTTGCTGGCGGCGTACAGTTTTATGTTCAAGTTTAAAGCCAAGGCCAAAAAGGAACAGGAAGCGCTGGCCGGTATTCGCACTGCCAATGAAATTGGCGTTGCTTCTTCTGAAAAAGATTCAGTTGCAGTTTCTCAGAACTAATAACCGATCCTATGAAAGTAAAAGGGGCAGCTTCGGCTGCCTTTTTTTATTTGTCGCTGGAAGTGCCCGAAAAGGGCGCGAAGCCGTGGCAAAAAATTAGTCCCCTTGAAAGAGAATACAGTCCACTAGGAAAAGAAGAGGGTTGCTATGAAGCCTGTAAAGATACCGCGCCGGGTTGATGAGCCACCGCATCTGCTGTTGTGGAGCGCAGATGAGTTGGCCCCAATGCTTTTGGGGCTAACTATTGGAGTCATCATCGGTAAGGCCTTGATCTGCTTTTTAGGGGGGTTACTTGTAACCAACCTTTATCGACGGTTCAGGGATAACCATCCGGATGGATACCTGCTCCACATGATCTACTGGGCCGGGTTCATTATGACCAAGGCCAAATCTCTCAAGAACCCGTTTGTCCGGAGGTATTTGCCTTGAACTTTAAAAAGTATCTCAAGACCTGGGAAGGGACCCAAACAGAAAATAAGTGGGGTCGAGTCTTTCAGGGTGGTCTCATCGCAATCGTTTTGCTGCTAGTTATCCAAGTTTTCAGCAAGGAAACAATCGTCACTATGCAGCCGTTCACTCTGACCGAAGAAGCCTGGGTGACAAAAAACAACGCCTCCCAGTCGTATAAAGAGGCTTGGGGTTTTGCCTTTGCTCAGTTGCTTGGAAATGTGACTCCCGGAACTGTCGATTTCGTTAAGGAACGGCTTACCCCGCTTCTCTCCCCGAGCATCTATCAAGACGTGATTGATGCCATCGAAATTCAAGCTCAGCAGATCAAGAACGACCGAGTAACCATGAGGTTCGAGCCGAGATTTGTTGAGTATGAGCCCAAGAGCGACAAGGTTTTTGTCTACGGATATTCCTATGTCAAAGGGGCTTCTTCTAACGAGGAACGTAGCGAACGCTCCTACGAGTTCGCTATCAAGATTTCAAACTACGCGCCCGTGCTTGACTACATCGACACCTATGTAGGAAAGCCACGCACCAAAGCTGTTTTGGAGCAACTCCAGCGCAAAGAAGAGAACCGGAGAAAGAATGAAGAACAACGCTAAAATTTCGCTTCTGGCGCTGTCCTTGGCGCTTGGAACATCAATGGCCTATGCCTCGGATGATATTCCTGTTGTCCCGGCAAGCGTTATGAAAAAAGACGTTCCAGCCCCTGTGACGTCGGGACAAAATACCAGTGAAGTAGTGGGCCATGTAAATGAAAACCCCATGCTGACGATGAAGCCCGGTGTAAACCAAATAATCCCTATTGCCATTGGTCATCCCAATCGTGTTGTAACACCTTTCAGTAATCCGGAGATTGTCTCCACTTCCCTGACTGGAGCAAACGAAAACGGTCAATGCGGTGAGGTTTGTATCAAAGAGAACGTGGTCTATGTCGCTACGGATAAACAATACCCTGTGACTATGTTCATTACGGAAAAAGGCTCAGAAGCCCAAGCATTAAGCCTAACGATGGTTCCTCGCCGTATTCCGCCTAGAGAAGTATTTCTCAAACTCGATGGTGGTGTAGGGATCAGTGGGGCATTTGCTAATTCCAAGGCTGAGGCTTGGGAACAGAGTCAGCCTTACGTCGAAACTATCCGCTCTGTGTTCAGGAAAATTGCCATCGGGGAAGTTCCACAGGGTTATACGTTGAACCGTATCCCTGCCGGAGTCGCTGTACCTAGTTGCTCACACCCTGGGATTAAGGTGGATTTCGGAAAAGGGCAATACATGATGGGGCATCACCTGAATGTATTCATCGGTGTAGCACAGAACGTTTCTGAACAGCCTATCGAGTTCAAAGAGGCTCTTTGTGGAAGCTGGGATGTTGCTGCTGTTACTACGTGGCCGCTCAACGTGCTTGAGCCCGGCCAGAAAACGGAACTCTATGTAGCGAAGAAACAAAAGCGTGGAATTGCTCCAACGTCTAAGCGTCCTTCGCTATTAGGAGGTGGTCAATGATCAAACGATTCTGGACTGAGCTAGACCCCCAAAAGAAACGCTGGGTAGCGATTGCTGGTGGCCTATTCGTTCTTTTTGCAGTAGTGACGATGTTCTCTGGTGAGCCGAAGAAGGAAGAAAAACGCGGTAGGCAAGAAACCATCAAACATGTCCTCACAGACAAAAACACCCGTGAGATAGGGATAGATTCGCTGTCTGCCGATGTGAAGATGGTATCTCGTGAGAATTCGGATCTGAAAAAGGAGCTGGATAGAGTCAAGAGAGAGCTGGAGGAAACAAAGGATACTGCCGGTAAATCCAGCGATGTTGGTAGAGAGATTTCTCGCCTACGCCAAGACCTTGATCGCCTGACTCAGAAAAATATGGAGTTGGCTAAGAAGGTTGAAACTGGTGAGGCTGGTGGAAAAACGGCCTCTTCAACAGGTGATGCCAGAGCAGATGTTAATGGTGCATCAGACGGTGAAGGTCAAGGTCAGTTCATGGAGAAAAAGCTGGACTACAAAGATCCGGCATCTTTTTTCCGTGACGCACCACTCCCGGACTCGAAGGGTGGAGCTCCAGCAACAGGTAAAGGTGATGGCCGTGATGCCACTAAGCCAGGCATTCAGATTGTGAGCTACTCACAGAAGGCCCCAGAAGTTGATGTGAAAGACGACAAAGATGATGAGTCCCTCTATCTGCCGTCAGGTTCCATCCTGACAGGTGTACTTATCAACGGTATGGATGCGCCTACTTCCCAGGGTGCCCGACGAGATCCATTCCCTTCAACTCTTCGGATTCAGAAAGAAGCAATATTGCCTAATCGTTTCCGTGCGGATGTCAGAGAGTGTTTCCTGATTGTTTCAGGCTATGGCGACCTTAGTTCTGAACGAGCCTACCTACGCGGTGAAACATTCTCTTGTGTCAGGGAAGACGGTGGGGTGATTGAAGCGAGGCTTGATTCTTATGCGGTTGGTGAGGACGGAAAGGCTGGTGTTCGAGGCCGCGTTGTATCGAAGCAAGGGCAGATTATTGCCAAGAGCTTGATGGCTGGGTTCCTTGGTGGCGTGTCTGAGGCCTTTGATGTCAACCCTGTACCAGTTGTTAACACTAACCCTGGCTCAAATACCCAGTATCAGTCAGTTTTCTCTGATCAGATGTTTCAGGGGGCTGCTGCTAAGGGAGCGAGCAAGGCGCTGGATCGTATCGCTCAATTCTACATCGACATGGCCGAAGGTATCTTCCCGGTCATCGAGGTCGATGCTGGCCGCCAAGTAGACATCATTGTGACAAAAGGCACCAAGTTACAAATTCGTTCCAATGGGGGCAATAAGAAATGAAAAATTTGAACATTTTGACCAGAAAGGGCAGTTCCAGAGGCAAGGCTCAAAAGGAACAGGCAGTAAGATCGGCAAAGATGTTGGGGGTGGGAGCAGTTCTTCTAGTTCTGTCGGGCTGTTCCTCACTCAACATCGGTAGCGATGAGTATAGCTGTCCGGGAATGCCGAGTGGTGTTCAGTGTATGTCAGCGAGAGACGTTTACGCCGCAACAAATGACGGAAATGTCCCTCGCCCAATGAAGCCTGAGGAAGTCGAGGCCAAAGCGGAAGCGGATGGCGGAGGTTCCTCTGACGTTTCAGTGAACTCATCTAACTCCGGGGATTCGGTTATCGACAATTATGTCGCACCACGTCTTCCGGATCGCCCAATTCCAATTCGCACACCCGCGCAGGTTATGCGGATTTGGGTAGCTCCCTGGGAGGACACCAATGGTGATCTCATCGTGACAGGGTATGTCTACACCGAAATCGAACCGCGCAGGTGGGTAATTGGGGATGGCACACCGCAAAGTGAGCCAGTTTTGAGACCGCTGCAAACGGTAACACACGAACCGAAGTCTGAAACAACTAAATAGGAGATGTTCTTAATGAACGTAAATCAGTTGGCGAATGCCTCAAGTAAAAACAAAACACTCTTCCTCTTCATGGGGTTGATGGTCGTAGCCTTCCTGCTTGTGCCTGATCAGGCACACGCTGGTACTGGTGGTACAGCGTTTGATGACGTGTGGGTAACTCTCAAGGATTGGACCCAAGGTACTTTGGGTCGAATCGTTGCGGGTGCGATGATCCTGGTCGGCGTTGTCGGCGGTATCGCTCGCCAGAGTCTCATGGCATTTGCTATGGGTATCGGTGGCGGTATGGGCCTGTACAACTCACCGACCGTTGTGGAATCCATCATGTCTGCCACTCTGGAAAATGCAGAGAAGGTTATCCCGACGGTTGTGCAACTCAGCAATGGCTTGGGTCTGTAAAAGACCCTTCGCCGTTAATGATAGAGTGATATGGGCAGCCTAAAAGCTGCCCTTATTTTTTGGTAAAAAAGTCTAGTCATAACAAATTCTCAACTCTTTCCTCATTTGCTCAAAAAGGGCACTTTCACAGCCCATGTTTATGCACACCATCCCGTAACCTCCGATATTGGGTTCCTGTAACTCAAAACGAATGGAGAATGCGATGATCAATTTTAAGCCTAAACTTCCGGCGTTGCTTGGAGCTCTGGCGGTTATTACCGCTGGTGCTGCTCATGCAGAGTTGCTGGAATATACCTTTAAGGCTCCAGATGGTACTCAACGGTCTCTGCCTCCGAATACCAACTACGCCAACCCGACGGGCAACGTTTCGTTTGCCTTGAGTGCCGGTATCGACCGTAAGGTCAAGATTTCGGTGCTTCGGTCGGATGGAACAGTGGTTTCGACAGCGACCAGCCACCTTCTTGGGGCTACAGATCGTATTACAGTAGGTGGAAAATCCTACTATGGTGCGGAACTTCAACTACCGGCTCCTTCCGAGGGAGTCTACAAACTAAGGGCCGAAATACTGGCGTCAGACGGAAGTTCCGTTCAGACTGATGAATACCCGCTTCAAGTCGATACGACAGCGCCAAGTTTGGCAAACGTGACAGTAAAAGGGGAATGGAACCGGGCGCTTTCTGATGGAACGCTACTGCGAGGTCCTAACCGATTTTCAGGTATAGATGTGTCTGCATCTGATGCCGGTTCTTCGGTTTCCTCTATACAGGCGTATGCTGTAGATAGCAAAGGCAAGAGTAGTCCTGTTGTCTCGGTTAATTACGCCAACGGCCAAGGCCAGTTGTTGAACTGGAGCACTGTGTTCCCTAATGGGGAGGATCGATATACGCTTCATTTCGAGGCCCTGGATAAAGCAGGGAACAAAGGGTCAATAGCCTATCCTATTGCTTGGGATTCAGTAGGTGCAAAGTCTGGAGAGAATCCTGAGCCAGTAGCAGTGTATGACCCTAAGAACCCGCAGGCCTCAACTTTTAAGGTTAATGGTCAGGCCCTATCAGGTTTTGCGCCTTATCAGAACGGAATGACCATTTATTCCGATACCTACAGGGTGCTCTACCGGATACCCAAAACAAACTCCTATCCTTCTTCACCTTACGGTGCTCAAAGCGGTAACTGGTGTGATTATAAAAACTGTATTGAAGGCAATATCATTGCCGAAGACGGTACATATGATTATCGGCAGACGCAAGCTGATGTATTCCAGCAACATGGGACAAAAACTAAGTCGTTTATTATTTACGACTGGGTTATGAACTCTCTTGGTAATACATCCGTCAGTGTGAAAACTGATCCATCGGTTAGCTTGGCTCCCAACGGTAAGTATGTTGAATATCTTAGGGATGATGGTCAGTGGGTCCGCGGTGAAACCATTAATATGAGCTCAGTTAACCATTATAAAAAACTGAGATTTCATGTTGAGCCGAGACCTTACGCTCAGGAGTTATGGGGATCTTGGTTGCCTACTACTAAAATTCCGGCAAATGCTTCTTATGCAGAAGTGGATACGGATATATCGTTCAGTGGGCGCTCATGTTCGTGGCCTGGATATTGGTCTCGACCGGAAGGGAAGCCTGAACTTCCGTCTGATCGGATTGGGGCAACGTTCTGCTATGACCTTAACCCTCCTGAAATTGCTGGGTTAGAACGAAATGGGCGGATTTTTAAAGCTCATTTCCGTGAGCCTGATTCATTTGACGGTTGGGGTGTTAACCAGTGGGTTATTTCTACCAACTCAAGTGCGTCTGCGATAACCTCGACTGGCGAAGAACGTCCGTTGTCTCGTACTGAAGTTCTTCGTAGTAGCACAAATGATTGGTTTTTCACATTTTCTGCTGAGAATCTGTCAGAGGGCACATATACCGGCATATCTCTCGTAGCTAAAGATGCTTTCGGTAATGAGGTTAAGCAGGTATTCACTGGCTCCCAATATGCTATGAGCATAGATAATTCAGCGCCGACACTAACCGTATCGATCAGTGATGGAGCACCAATCCAGTCTTTGGATGATGTTGTAATCACCTTGACTGATACTGCCGACCCGAGTCCTAAGCTGACCTCTATTGCCCTCGTCGGAGGCCCAGCCGATGACAAGGTTCAGTTGTCCTGGCGCGAAGAGTCGAAAGGGCGATTCCGCCTTGAGTACCCGGTAATGTTCCCGTCTTTGAAAGAAGGGGAATCTTACTCGCTGACTGTGGCGGGAGAGGACGCCCAAGGCAACGCGGTACAAAAGGCTGTTGGCTTCGAGTACAAGCCTCGTCAGGTGATGTTGGCGGATGGTATGGACGGGAAGGTCATGATTCCTGCTGTCACTCATGAATTTGTTCATGCGGATGGCAAACGGATCATTGAGACTAAACCGCTGACGCTCAGTGATGGTGCTGTCGTGACAGGTTCATATGACGTGTTTGCGACTCTCCGCTCTGATGCACAAGTGCCGCTGGTTGTTAATGGTGTTCGCATCGAGCCGGGCCAGACAATGGGAATCATGAGCCAACATGATTTTGGTGCATCAGGTGGACGCTTGAGTATCCCTGTTAAACCTGCTGTACCAGATGAGGTAGGCTCTTCCAGCCTTCTTGTCATGACTTCTGCGCCGAACTCACCCATCCTGGTTGTAGACATCAATACTTGGAAAGGTGCCGCTAAACTCTCTGCCGAGTCATGGACAATTCGCCAGGTTATTGACCCGGTGAAAATCTATGCCTTACCAGAACTTGGCGTTCCTTGCCGGTTTACTACGAAAGCAGATGTGGCTATGGCCGCAGACCCGATTCGTGATCCGGTATGTTTGCTCCAGTGGGACAGAACTCCGGATGAAGCGGAACAAACGACACAGGACAACAACGGTATGAAGGTTGCTGGACTGGTCGGTCAGGCGGTGAGCATTGGTGAACAACCTGTCGAATATAGCCTGTACCTGTTCAGTGGTGATGGCTCCAAGGTGAAGGTTGGTTCAGGCTCTCAGAACCTGACGGTAACTACAGCCTATGATTCTGTCGGCTACTCACCGATTGATGATATTGCTCAGGTGAATCGCGTCATTGAAGATTTTGATGTGAACTTCAAGCAGAGCAAAGGTCCTGATTGTTCAATCACTCTAAGCGCTGACCGAGCGAAAAACGAGGCTGCGAACAAAGGGGTGGGGAGTACAAGCCGAACCTGTCTGTTTGAGTGGCAGCAGATCCCTGATGGATTGGTCCAAGACCAGTTATCGGAATCGCCTTCGCTGTCTGGCTCATTGGCTGCGAACGGAGATCACCCATTGGGCTGGAGGGTAAGTATTTTTACCCGTAATGGCACTCGGGTGACATTGAACGACCAAACGTTCAATATCGAAGCTGTTGACCCACCAGCTCCGACCGTGGAACTGTCCTCTAAGTACAACTTCAAAGACAACATTTACATGGTGCCAATGACAGGTAATTACCTGGGTGATGCCGTTATCAACTCTGAACGGGCTGATCTGGATATTGCCATCTCGCGCAACTCTGATGTTTTGGAGTCTGAAACCTTCACTCCTGGGTGGGGTGTCACCAACAAGGTGTATCGTCGCATCAACACCGATGAGCGAGCTTTGTGGGAGGAGACTACTTACAAGGTGAATGCTGCGTACAACAAGGTGCCTGATGTAAAAGCGGAGGTTGTCTACCGAGCTATAGCTTCACCTTCTGATAGCATCCGGCCTATCGTTGAGGTTCAAGGTGACACGGCGATTGATACTCAGGCCTTGCCTGTCCGGGTGCTTATCCGTGATCAGTACAAACCTGACGGTGACTATGACGCCAACACGATGGGTGTATGGAAAGTACGTCTGATCCAGCAAAAGGCCTATAACGAGACAGTAGCTCTCACTGATTATGCGGAAGCATCAAATGGTGAAGCTCAGTTCTCGGTGGATCTATCTGGAGTGGATACAACCTCTGTCCGTATTTCGGCTGAGGCTGTTCTGGAAAGCCCTGTTGAGGGGTACAACCGAACTGAATTGTCCATTAGACCCGCTTTCCTGACCGTACTGCGTGGTGGTGCCATCGGTGCTGGAGTAGATGCGCGTAAGCTGTCTGGTGAAGCTCCATTCACAGCAGTGTTCAAGTTGTCTCTTGACGACCGTCAGGACCTTCGGGCTACCGGCCAAGTTGTCTGGGAAACCAGTAAGGATGATGGCAAAACTTGGGAGCAGTTCATCCCAGAAGATCGGTACAAGTACCAGCTTGTGAAGACCTTCGACAAGGGTGAGTACCAGGTACGAGCTAAGGTGGTGAACGTTAACTCGGGAGCTGAGAAGTACACCGAAGTGGTCAGTGTAGTCGCTTATGACAAACCAGATATTGCTGTTGTCGGCCCGACCACGTTGTTTGTGGGTAGTGAAGGTAAGTACACAGCAAACCTGACGTTGAACGATGAGCCGGTCTCTGGGGGCAATGCCGTTGTTGAGTGGTCTACTGACGGTGGCAAAACTTACTCGCAGACGGGTGATAGCATCACGCTTTCAAGTGGTGAAGAAACCCGATACCGCTTGTGGGCTAGGGTGCGCTCCGCCACGGCACCGGCTGATGACGGTTATGCCTATGAGATAGCGAAGACGGCTGTTGACTTCCGATCTGTTAAAGCCCCTCGTCCTTATGTGACTGGGCCGCGAGTCATTGAGACAGGCAAGAAGTACGTGTTCAAAGCTGAAACCAGCCTGCCTTACCGTGGGATGGATGTGAAGCTGAACGGGTTCTTTACACTGCCTAATGGCACGATTGTTCAAGGTGATACCGCCGAGTATGAACCTTCGGAGGCGGACCTCAACCAGGCCACTGTAGAAACGAAGTACACCACCTGGATCGAAGGATACCGAGATCAGGGTGCAGAAGCCTCACACAGCCTGCGCTCCCGCGTGTGGCAGTATGTGTGGCCGAGCTTCGGTATGCAGATCAGGAAGAACGCTGACGTGGCTCCTGCAACGATCACAGCGTCAGTGCGACCAATTGCCTTCAACGGCAAGCTGGAAGAGCCGACCTATGACTGGGAGTTGCCGGAAGGCGCAGTTATTCAGGACAAGCGTCAGGATATAGTCAGGTCCTTTGTTATCAATGAGCCGGGTGAATACAACATCAAGGTGACTGTCCGTGATGCTCGCGGCCATGAGACTGTGATCGAGCAACCGCTCAAGATAGGCCAGGCAGCTCCTTACGCTATCGACCTGCAATACTCTGGCTCGAACAAATACGAGCGTGAGCCTCTGGATGTGCTGTTGCGACCGTACATTTCTGGCGGCCACCCACGCGACCGTATTTCAACTCGTGTCTACTTAATCGACGGAACGCCGTTGGATGGCAGCGGTTACTACGGGAGAGCGACTCTGGGCGCTGGTGAGCACAGCATCAAGCTGAAAATAACCTCTGAGATGGGGCATGAAGCTGAGGGCGAGGTGAACATCAATGTGGCAGAGAACAAGCTACCTGCATGTAGCCTGAGCTCAAGGGAGACTGTTGGCTCGTGGATCGTCTATGCGAACTGCGAAGATACCGATGGTAGAATGAAGTCCTACGAGTGGACCATTGCCGGTGAGTTGCAAAGCATAAGCTCTGATCGCGTCACTATCAGCAAGGGCACCTATGAAGCGATGCCGACTATCTCTTTGGTCGGAGTCGATGATTCTGGTGGCAAATCCGAAGCTGTCACGATGAACTAAGGTTCATTCCTCACAAAGCCCGGCTCAGACCGGGCTTTTTTTTGTATCTCGCTGGAGTTGTCCAAATTGGGCTATTACAGAGGCGAGTCTGTTCCCATCCCCCAGATACACTGCCCAGCATCCAGTAATCCAATTTTAGGGGATAGACATGCGAACAAAATTACTTGGGGCGCTGATGGTGTTCGGGATTATTACCGGCACAGCTCATGCGTCATCGAAATTGGAAATCACCGATCCAAGAGCAGCAAAGATAGAGGACATCGTGAAGCTGCCTATTAAGGGGGTTCGAGCTGTTCAGAGTGACGGACAAATAATGTTCCTTTCCGAAAACGGGCGTTTTGTTATTTCAGGACAAATCTACGACCTTTGGAGCAAAAAACCACTCAACACTATGTCCCAGATGCGCGATGTGGCAGAGCGTATTCACTTCAAGAACATGGGCATGGACGTGGACTCGCTGAACACCCTCTCGATGGGGCACGGTGACAAAGAAGTCGTGATATTTGTCGATCCTCGATGTGCTGTTTGTCACAAGCTCATAGATGAGTCCGAGTCGTTGGCAGATGAGTACACCTTCAAAATCGTCGTAATCCCCGCTCTGGGAGCTGAGTCTAATCGACTCGCCAAGAACTTGTACTGCGCGAAAGACAAGACTCATGCGCTCGATGCGCTGATGAATAACACCTTGGGCACACTTTCTTCAAAAGAAAATTGCGACCCCGGTCAGTATGACCAAACGCTGTTGACAGCCCACTTCATTGGGATTGAAGGAGTTCCGTTCGTTGTTGCTCCTGATGGCCGCGTTAGTAAGGGACGCCCAAAGAACATGAAATCATGGTTGGAGAGTGCTGAATGATCGTAACCATTAAAAAGAAACTCCAAGAAACGTTGATCCCGGAGCATTTGCGAGCTGCCGGGATTATTCCTGTTTTGGCCTATGACGAAGACGATCACGTCTTCCTTATGGACGACCACAGCGTTGGTTTTGGCTTCATGTGTGAGCCTCTATGTGGTGCCGATGAAAAAGTTCAAGAGCGGATGAACGGCTTCCTGAACCAAGAATTTCCATCTAAAGCCACGCTCCAGTTTGTTCTGTTCCGATCACCGGACATCAACCAGGAGATGTATCGGATGATGGGGTTGCGTGATGGATTCCGTCACGAGCTTCTGACATCTGTTATTAAGGAAAGAATCAACTTCCTACAGCATCACACGACTGACCGCATATCTGCCAAGACCAACAAAGGCACCTACGACAATGGCCTGATTCAAGATCTCAAGCTGTTTGTTACATGCAAAGTTCCAATCAATAACAACAACCCGAGTGAAAGCGAGCTCCAAAACCTAGCCCAGCTCCGCACGAAGGTCGAGTCGTCACTTCAAACCGTTGGCCTTCGCCCTCGCACCATGACTGCTGTGAACTACATCCGGATCATGAGCACAATCCTGAACTGGGGGCCTGATGCTTCGTGGAGGCATGATGCTGTTGACTGGGAAATGGATAAGCCTATCTGCGAGCAAGTCTTCGATTACGGCACCGATGTAGAAGTCAGTAAGAACGGTCTCAGACTGGGTGATTACCACGCAAAAGTCATGTCAGCGAAGAAACTGCCTGATGTTTTCTACTTCGGTGATGCGTTGACTTATGCAGGTGATCTGAGTGGCGGTAACTCCAGCATCAAAGAAAACTACATGGTCGTGACCAATGTGTTCTTCCCCGAGGCAGAGAGTACGAAAAACACTCTGGAGCGTAAGCGCCAATTCACAGTAAACCAAGCCTACGGCCCTATGCTCAAGTTCGTGCCGGTGCTTGCTGATAAAAAGGAGAGTTTCGACACTCTTTATGAGTCTATGAAAGAGGGGGCTAAGCCCGTCAAGATCTCTTACTCGGTGGTCTTGTTTGCTCCGACCAAAGAGCGTGTTGAAGCTGCGGCGATGGCCGCACGAAACATTTGGCGTGAATCTCGATTCGAGCTGATGGAGGATAAGTTCGTTGCTCTGCCGATGTTCCTCAACTGTCTGCCATTCTGCACCGACCGTGACGCGGTAAGAGATCTATTTCGCTATAAGACCATGACAACCGAGCAGGCCGCTGTAGTGTTGCCGGTGTTTGGTGAGTGGAAGGGAACTGGGACCTACCATGCTGCGCTGATTTCGCGCAACGGCCAGCTCATGAGTTTGTCTCTTCACGACAGTAACACGAACAAAAACCTGGTTATTGCTGCTGAATCTGGCTCGGGTAAATCGTTCCTTACCAACGAACTCATATTCTCCTACCTGTCTGAGGGAGCCCAGGTTTGGGTTATTGATGCCGGTAAGTCTTACCAGAAACTTTCGGAAATGCTCAATGGTGACTTTGTTCACTTTGAAGAAGGGACACACGTTTGTCTTAACCCGTTCGAGCTCATACAAAACTATGAAGACGAAGAGGACGCGATTGTCAGCCTAGTTTGTGCGATGGCCTCAGCGAAAGGCCTATTGGATGAGTGGCAGATCTCTGCGTTGAAGCAGGTTCTTTCTCGTCTTTGGGATGAGAAAGGCAAAGAGATGAAGGTTGACGACATCGCTGAGCGCTGTCTCGAAGGTGAAGATATGCGACTAAGAGACATTGGTCAGCAGCTCTACGCCTTTACGTCTCAGGGCAGCTACGGCAAGTATTTCTCTCGTAAGAACAACGTCAGCTTCCAGAATCAATTCACTGTACTGGAGCTCGATGAGCTGCAAGGGCGTAAACACCTCCGTCAGGTTGTGCTACTCCAGCTTATCTATCAGATCCAACAGGAAGTATTCCTTGGTGAACGTAATCGCAAGAAGGTCGTCATCGTGGATGAAGCATGGGATCTGCTCAAAGAAGGTGAAGTATCTACGTTTATGGAACACGCCTACCGGAAATTCCGTAAGTATGGCGGTTCAGTTGTTATTGCAACCCAGTCTATCAACGACCTTTATGAAAACGCTGTTGGCCGCGCCATCGCAGAAAACTCGGCCAGCATGTACCTGCTCGGCCAAACCGAAGAAACCGTGGAATCCGTTAAGCGTAGCGGTCGTCTGACCCTTTCTGAGGGCGGATTCCACACCCTCAAGACGGTACACACCATTCAGGGCGTGTACTCAGAAATCTTTATTAAATCGAAGAGTGGCATGGGGGTAGGACGCTTGATAGTGGGCGACTTCCAGAAGCTGCTGTATTCGACAGATCCGGTGGACGTTAACGCCATCGACCAGTTTGTGAAACAAGGCATGAGCATCCCTGAGGCTATCAAAGCCGTGATGCGAAACCGTAAACAGGCTGCATAACCAGGGAGACATTAATGGACATTAAATCAATCGTAATCGCTGCCGTTCTTGGTGCCGCTGGTGGCTTTGGCGGTAGTTACTTCGTAATGAACGAACAAACGGCAAGTATCCATGAGCGCTTAAATCAAACTCCGCCTGTAGTCGTGGTCGATTTTGCCAAGGTTGCGTCTGCATATCCTGCTGGAGCTTCTCAAGAGGAGTTGGAAAAACTGATGGTTAATACCAATAACGCGATTTTGAAGCTGAAAGACGCAGGGTATTTGGTGCTTGATGCAAGCACTGTTGTTGGTGCGCCAAACGATTTGTATCTCCCAGAGGAGGTGCTGAAATGAGATTTCATCTCACTAAATATTTCGTCAAAAAGGAGTCCTGGAAGCGCTTCGCTGTTAAGGCTGGAGTGACTCTTCTTATTTTGTGGGCTGCTGGTGCAGCTTTTGCCAGTCGCTACCGAATCGGCATTGATCCACAGCAAGAGAAATGCCTGCCTGGTTATACCTTCTTCCTCATTGATCTCAAAGACCAGTCATTGGAGAAAGGGGCTGTGTACGCCTTTAGTGCGAAGAACATGGAGCCTTTTTACAAGGACGGGACCCGCATGGTCAAAATCCTAACAGGGATGCCGGGGGACAAGGTGGAGATCAACGATAAATGGAAGATCACCGTCAACGGTGATGTCGTTGGAGAAGGACTCCAGCTTGCAGGAAAACTGCATTTGCCAGAGAGCTATTTTTACGGCAAATCCACGTTGAAAGATGACAACTACTGGTTTATGGGCAAAAGCTCATTCAGTTTCGACTCACGCTATTGGGGGACTGTGAAAAATGATCAAATCATTGGCCGCGCATATCCCCTGTTCTAAGACCGTTTTAACGGTATTGATGCTTTCTGTAGCTGGTGGGGGAGTCGCTCAAGAATCCCCGCTTACAGAGCAGGACAGGGAGCTTATTGAGCAAGGAAAACAGATAGCCGAAAGAGCTCAGAAGATGGAAATGCCGTCTTTGTTGCAAAACCAACACATGGACCAGGCTCAGGCCGAAGCCAAGACGTTTTTCAAGCAGCTCCAGTCTACCAACCAGACACTAAAGGAAATGCAGCTCAAGCAGGCCGAGAAAGGTATCTATACCGATCATCGGATACTGGTTTTCGCTTCACTTTCTCTTGGTGAACAGGGGCTAGATGATGTCTTAACGGCAGTGTCAGGTCAGCCTGATGCTGTGGTTGTATTCCGTGGTATTCCGGAGGGGATGAACTTGGGGCAGGGGGTAAAGGCTATTCAGGCGCTGGCGGCCAAGAAAGACCCTGTGCCGAACATCATCATCAACCCTACATTGTTCAAAACGTACAAAATTACAGCCGTCCCGACGATTGTTATGATCGAAGATGAACCGTTGCCGGGAGAGCAGCCAAATGTTGTTGCCCAAGTGTCTGGTTTGTCCGATCCGGTATGGCTTGCTCGTGAAGTTGATAACGGCGAGAAGGGTGATCTTGGTGTCAGGGGGCCAGTAGAGAAGATAGGTGAACCTGATCTTATTGATGTTGCCAAGAAACGCCTTGCCAATATTGACTGGGAAGATAAGAAGAAACAGGCTGCTGAGCGATTTTGGACCAAACAGAACTTCAATGAGCTGCCCAGAGCTTCTAAAGCTCGAACCAGAGAGATTGACCCCAGTGTGATGATCACCAGTGACATCAGCACTCCTGATGGCACCGTGTTTGCTCATGCTGGTGATGTGATCAACCCGCTGTGCGACCCGAAAGAAGTTTGCAAGCCAGGAACTCGTACATTCACCCAGGCTGTTGTGGTTTTCGACCCATTAGATAAAAAGCAAATGGATCTGCTCGCCAAAAAACTGCCTGAAATTAAGCGGGAGCCTGGCGTACAGAGGATCACCTACATCGCTACTTCGTTCGATAAAGACAAAGGCTGGGATTCTTACAAGAGTGTCACCGACAACTTTGATGCACCGGTATATCTACTAACTCCTGATCTGATTACTCGTTTCGAGCTGGAGCATACTCCGAGCGTGATTACCTCCAGAGGCAAGATGTTCGTAGTCCGCGAGCTGGCCGAGGAGGGCGATGAATGATTTTTGCCCCGGCTTTCCAACCAATCAAAGATGTCGGTACTGGTTCGTTTGTCGCTGCTGAGGTATTGGCTCGCTGGTACGACGAAGGCCGGGTTCTTACGCCATCCAGTCTGTTATCTCAACCTCATTGGGGGCTGGTGGACATGGAAGTGGCAAGGTTCATCCAGAAAAACCTACATCAATGCTTGGATTTATATCCGACGCTTTTTCTTAACGTCTCAGAGCACACTTTGCGCTCTGATGTCATTTTCAAAGCATGGACAAGGGTTATTCATGCCATAGCGCAAAACCACTCGGGCCGTTTTGTGATTGAGATTACAGAGGGCATTCAGGATGCGTCACTTGCATCCAGATGGGATGCGTTGATCGAAACTGGAGTTGAATTAGCCCTTGATGATTATGGAGATAAACACTCATCTCTGGAGCGTTTGAGTGGTTATCCCTGGCGTTACTGTAAGTTTGACGCGAGAAGGCTTCGCTCTCTCGAAGATTACCCAGCTATTGTCCATTGCCGAAGGAAAGGTATTCAGTTAATTGCTGAACAAGTAGAAACCTTTCCTTTAGGCGAGAGCGCCAAATTACTTGGATTGTCATGGCAGCAAGGTTTCTTTCATGGAAAGCCTGCTGTTATGGATAAACATTTGAATAACGTAAAGGCCTTACCATGATAAAAAAAATACTACGAATCATGACCGTAAGCGCGGTCTTTTGGGTTAACTCGGTGTCGGCTGATCCTGGGTGCCAGAATGCAGAAGTTATCGGCGGTAAGCTGATCACAGACATTTGCTGGAGCTGTATTTTCCCCATCAAAGTAGCTGGGGTTCCTATAAGTGGAGGTGGCGGCTCGTTCCCAAGTGAGGCCGTTAGCAACCCTCTGTGCATGTGCGAGGATAATCTCGGAGTTCCTCGGCCAGGTGTTACCACTTCAATGTGGGAGCCAGCCCGGCTCGTTGAGTTTCAGCGAGTACCAGGATGCTCATCTGTCTTGAATGGTGTCAGGTTCCCGTTTGATAGGACTAACCAAGGACACCACGGCATGGGCGACATGGATGGTGGTGATGGTTCTTTTATGCACTATCACTACTATGCGTTTCCTTTGTTAGTGATGCTCGATTTGTTCATTAAGCAAACCTGTAATGCTGATGGGTATATGGACCTCGACATCATGTACATGTCTGAGCTTGACCCTACTTGGAATAATGACGAGCTCGCCTTTTTCACCAACCCAGAAGCTGCGGCAGTGGCAAACCCAATTGCGGCGGCTGCGTGTACAGCGGATGCTATCTCATCAACCGCAGGAAAGCCTTTAAAACAGCTTTTCTGGTGTGCAGGATCATGGGGCACTTTGTATCCGTTTAGTGGCAATCAGAACGGTGGGAAAGGTGTTATCCGTGATAGCAGTCTTCTTAGCACCAGAGTTTTGGCCGCATTGCATCGCCGTGGTCTGGCATGGAAAACAATGGGGTCTGAGGCAATGTGCAGAGGTGTTATCAGTCCAACACTTCCCAAAACGCAGTACAAATTCACGCTATTGCATCCGGTTCCAGAGACCAATTCATCTCACGTCATTGGTGAATCCACTCTTACCTGGGGGCTGGCGCGTACTATACCGGCAATTGGGCAAGACCCTATCTACACCATCTGGCGATGGAATGATTGCTGCAACAATTAATCAGCACCAAACGAATCTGAATGGGCGTTTTTGATTATGCCCCAAAAGGGCCACTACACGTACAGGTGGCCCTTCTCTTCTCAGATAGCATGGGAAGGTTAAAATGGAGAACACAATGCGAAGTCATAATTACTTTATGAGAGCTGTGGCCTCGCTGTTGACAGTAACCATGTCTGCGCTGCCGATACATACCTATGCTAACGGTAGCCAAGACCAGGACATAACAGCGGTAGGTAAAGAGGCCCAGGCTTTCGGACAAAACCTCTCAAACTCATTCAAGTCGAGCTCGGGGACTGTGCAAAATGGCACAATCTCTATGCCGACGTTGAAAGATGGTCAGTTCCAAATGAATGGGGGGAGCCAGATTAATGTCAATGATCTGTTCCCAGGAACAAGCGGTACTAACAATAAACCGGACAGTTATTATTTCCCTGATGCCAACAAACCTGACGTTGGAGGCCTGCAAGGCATTTACGAGTCAGGCGATGACATGGACAGCGTGGGGAATAATGCCAAGGGGTCACTTTGGAGTGATGCCAATAGTGCAAACCCATCAATCTCAGGGGCTGCATATAAGGTTCTTCTCGATGCCTCTAATCGTTCACGTCCTGATTTTAGTAATGACCCGGTACTTAACCTAAGCAAAAAGACCTATGAGGACATGGACCTCATAGCAGATGGCTTTGGTGATTGTTCTGCCGAAACAACTATTAATCAGAATACCATCAACGCGCATATTCCAGAGTATGAGCGATGCCAGCGTGTTGTAGATCAAAGCGCGGACTGTGAGGTTGTCCATGACTACGACGCCTCTGTTGTGAAGCACTATGATGGCCCATATAACCTCAAATCTTGTGGAGAAGGCTGTACTGAGTTGTGGATTGGCCGAGTGGGTGACAACTACTGGAGTGGTAACTGTACGATCTATGAGGAATACACGCGGGTACAAGTCAGTAATCCAGACGCCATAGTGTCTGCAACGCTTGAGTACGCCAAGTGGGATGACTACATGCAAGTTTGGGTTGGTAAATCCGGTCAGGAAACTAAAGTGTGGTCAGGCCCTGATGGCAACTTCCCTCCAGAAACTGCTGGTCGATGCGAATTGTCAACAAGTTGGGAGCGTAACCCTAATGTCGATGTCACCCCCTATTTCAAGAATGTGAAAGATGGTGATGTTGTTACGTTTAAGATCCGCGTTTCAGTAAGTGGCGAAGGTGAGGGCTTTGGCCGCATAAAGCTACGCTATGACCCATCAAAAGCCATTACCAAGGATGAGTGGGCTCCACAGAGCTGCATGGATTCAGCCAAAGGGGTTGTAGATGGTTTTGCGGAAGGCGAGATCACTTGTATAGATGACCCGACTGATGCTACAGGCTGCACAGTCATCAACGGGATCAAAGTTTGCGAATCCCAACTCAAACCGTCACCTTTGCCTGGTATTCCAAAGCTATGTAAAAAGGTTCGAGTTAAAGCCGACTATGACTTCTATAAGGGTCAAATGGACTGCTGGACTGACCCTCAAGGTGAAACACACTGTCCGGTAAACACGGGCGGGAACCTTAATAGTTGTCAGAAGTATGAAGAAAACCCACAGTGCGGCTTTATCAGTTCCAAATGTGTTGATGGAGCTAAGGGGAGCTCTGGAACCTGCTACGTCCACGAGGATACCTATGACTGCGGAACGGATGTTTCTGTTCCAACCTTAGAAAAGGAAACAGAGTATCAATGTGGTGGGCCTATACGTTGTATGGGCGACGACTGTCTTGATTTGACAAAAACACAAAGTACAGATTTCGCTCGTGCTACTGCATTGCTTAATGCGGCCCAGTTTATGACTCAGGATATGAGCTGCACAGGCCAAGACGGTGATGACAATCCAACCGGGGAAGAAAACGTTATTTGTTCAGCATTTGCGGGAGAGGCTGGCGAGTGCAAAATAGCTGTTGGAGGTGTTTCAGATTGCTGTGAAAAGCCAACCAATATATCTCTTGCTGATTACTTGAACCTAATAATGGCTGTTCCAAAACTCGATGGGGCAGTAATGGGTTTGACTGATGGTAATGCGCTTAAAGGGGCTTATCAGGTTCTTAGGGAGCCAGCACTTCAAGGGTGGACAGAAGTCACAAAACCGTTCACAAGTTACATAGAGAACGTCTCTGGTGCGGTTGATTCGTTCTTTCAGCCTGTAGAGCAGTTTGTTGACCAGCTCATTGACCAGCTCAAAGAGCAAGTTAAAGAAGTGATGATGGATGTCATGAAATCAGCAGGTCAGGATGCAGCAACTGAGCAAGCTGCTGCTGCCGCATCCGAACAGGCAGCCGAAGCGATGATGGAGTCGGCAACGACATGGCTTAGTACCGCTATGACGATATATACCGTCTATGTTGTTGCAATGGTGATGATCCAAATGATTTATGCTTGTGAGGAAGAAGAGTTCACAATGAACGCCAAAAGAGCGCTAAAAAACTGCTCTTATGTGGGTTCTTACTGTAAGTCTAAGGTGTTAGGAGCTTGTATTGAAAAGAGAGAAGCATACTGCTGCTTCAATTCTCCACTCTCTCGTATTATACAAGAACAAGTTCGTCCGCAATTGGGCCAAAGCTTTGGAGACCCGAAAAACCCGCAGTGTGAAGGTATTCCACTAGATAAAATTGCCGAAATTGATTGGAGTAAAATTAATTTGGATGAGTGGCTTGGGATATTGCAGCAGAACGGTAAGTTCCCAGATCCAAACGCAATCAATCTCGATTCGCTGACAGGCGCTGGAAACGACTTTAATGTTGACGGTACGCGAAAGAATGCTCAGGAAAGGGCGTTAGAGCGTTTAGAGGGGATCGACATAGATGCGAAGCGTAAAGAGGCGACAAATAGTATAGACCCTCAAACTGGAGCTCCGACAAGTGGCGGAGGAGGGGGATAAAAAAGGGGCCGAAAGGCCCCTTTTTTATGTCGATTGATTACGCTTCCGGGTAAACAAATAGCTCTGCTTTTCCCTGTTCAAGGAGGTAAGGGAATGCAACTTTTTCGCCATTCTCCAGCTCCACTGATTTCGGAGCAAGGTAGAGGTAGGTCCAAGCCGGTAGCTGCTTGCTGATGGCTGCATAGATCGCCTGTTGAGGGGCGTGGCTGGTGGTTCCATTACCGACATTCACAAAGTTGTAAGCGGTCTCATGACCTGATGTAAACGCATAAGCCGCACCTTGGACACTAGAGACAAAATCAGGAGCTACACCGAGGCGAGGCTCAACGAGCTTCACCTTGACTGAACACATGTCAGCCACTTTGCTTTGTCCGTTCACCCACGTCGAGCAACCCCATTCGTTTTTGTAGAACTGATAGGTGAGGCGGCCATCTTTGTCATACAGAAGCGTGAAATCGGCACCCAAGTCGGTCAGCGCTGACTCGATGGAAACTTTCACATGTGAAAGAAATTTGGCTTGAGCATCTACCGGTGAATTGGCTTCTTTTGCTGGCATCCATGCAACCAAGCTGTTACGGGCGCCATGCTGTTTAGGGCCAATAGCCCAATTCGCAAGGTTCACTAAGCCACCTTGCCAGTTTGTCATTCCAAGCTGAGGTGAGGTGTAACCAGATAGCACGTAAGCTGCACCAAACGTCTTTGTGTCAGTAAGACGCTCCAGCTTATCACGAGGAACAGAAGCGTCCTGGATACCAGTGACCAGACCACCAGCCTCTGCAATGTTGTAGGCGCGACTGTGGTTGGCTTTATAAGCTGAGGGTTCGTAGTTGCTGCTGGTAGATGCACAGCCAGACAGAGTTGCTACAGCCAAAGCTACGGTTGTGATTAATGTTTTGTTCATGTTGTTCTCCGTTTTGCCTGAGTTGAATCTGATTTACTTCGATAATATCACGGCATCATAAAATGCAACCATAAAAGACAAAAAAAAGCCCCTCAGGTGAGGGGCAAAGGTTTGGGCTGGGTTATGCTGCTTTCGTTTTTTCGGCTTCGTCTGCGATTTCTTTGTCGCCAGTTTCAGATTCAGGAGCTGCTTGTGCCACTTCACCTTCTTTACCTTTGGTGTGTGCTGAAATACGAGCTCGTTTCTCGATGCCGATGATGCGACCTGCCAGTTTGATGAGGCGCTGTTGCCACTGATAGGTAGCGTCAGTACGCTGCTTGCTGGTCAGAACGGTGTTTAACCAGAGTGTATCAACGATCCCCATCAGTTTGTCCAGCTTGCGGATCAGATGCGCGAACTGGGCAACTTGAGGAGAGTTAATCTCGATGGTGTATTCGTTCGGGTTGGTATAGCCCGGCATCATGTCGATGCCGTTATCTTCCATCAGTTTGTTAAGTTGGGCGGTGGCTTTGTCCAGATCTTCGGAGACCTTGGAGATTTGTTCCAGGATGACTGTTTCAACCTGGTCGATTTCATCCTGCTCACCGATGATACGAAGGATAACGTCGATGGAGAACAGAGAGTTGGAAACTCGCTCAAAGCTGCGCTCCATGACTCGCTGAGCCTGGAGGCTATTCACTTTCAATACTTGTTTGAAAATAGGGCGAGAGTAGTGGTTGCTACGGTCGCTGTTTGTGTCCACTGCTGCTTGTGCTTCTGCCATTAGAGATACTCCTAGATTTGAGGTACAGATAAACGCACTGGAAAGGATAAATGCGGTCAATCTGTAACCTGACATCCCAAAGTGCCCAAAATGGACAGTTACAGCGTTTTCTCTTGAGCAAAGGTGAGTTATATTTGAACCATCTTAGTCGCTCTGCGGCTATAGGTGAGATAGCTGGTCTCCAAAAACAAACAGCATCTAGCTTTATGCCGTATGGCATTACTTAACCCCAAACCGGGGGCTTCTCCCGGTTTCCGGGTGTTGCCCCTGATTTTTTATATAGGAGCAACACCATGCACATCATCACTTTCATTGTAGTTCTGCTTGCATCTCTGGGCGCACTGTACGTTGGCGCGAAGGTATTTGCATTTTCCTTCATCGCTCTCGCTAAAGTGTTCCAGCGTATCGGTTTGTTCCTTTGGAACAAATTCGCAGTTCCTGCAATGCGGTCTGTACAGGCCGTCATAAAAGAACGTGCTGCTAAGGCTGAGCAAGCCAAGGTAGCCGTTGAACCTGAGGTAACTCAAGTTCAAGAAGCCGCTAAACAAGAACCTGATTGGGATTATCTCGAAATCCCTACTTACCTTCGTAAGGGTAAGGATCTTGTTTGGTAATTACTGTCGCTGAGTAATCTTCGACACTTTCAAACCCATCGGGGCAATCATACCCCGACGGGGATGTTGCCCCTTTTTTGCTTAGGAGCAACATCATGGAAATCGCTATCATCGCTATGTGTATCCCTACTGGTTGGGCAATCTCTCGTCCTTTCGTGAGAATAGCTGAATCGTTTGGCTACTGCTGATAGTCAACGAAAAGAGAGGGGGAACCCCCTCTCTTTCTGGTCAAGCCTCTGTGGCTTGTCCTCAAAGTCTTCTGGTTTCAGTTTGCTTTGACGACAAGCTACAGGGGGAATGTCGAATGCAACAGAATCTTCATGTTTACGACGATCAAGCAGGCATCATCTATCTAGCTGATGGACGCGAGGTGAAATTTGATCCGAAACTGTATTCCAGCGCCTACCTGGCGCACAGCGAAGCAGTGAAATGGGCCAAAGAAACTGGGGTCATTGGTCAAGACGACGATGTGGTGATGTTCGTCCATTGAGGGAGTAGCCTCCAGGAGAGGCTACTCTTCTCTCTCAAAGAAGTCTTCTTACTTATGGTAAAGCCATCAGTAAGCAGATTTTGTTCTCTTCGGAGAGCGAAAACGTGCGATAGCTGGTCGCCAAAAACAAACAGCAAATTAACGTTAATTTACTAGCCCAACCGGGCGCATCCTCCCGGTTCGGGACGTGGTGCGCCTGTCAAATTTAGGAGCGCACCTATGTCTCAATATACTCAATTCTCAGTAAGCAAGGTTTTCGGTATGCCTAGCATTCCGGAGAAGGTAACTGCCATCGGCTATGCTGACGGCTCGCACCCTTTTATCCCTGCCACTGATACCAACTACGTTTTCCGCAAAGAGTTTCTGCGAGAGGTTTTGGCCTATCTCAAAGAACCTGGCGGTGACGCACTGTTCGTAACCGGCCCTACCGGGTCTGGTAAAACCTCTGGTATCACCGAGATCGCTGGTCGTCTCAACTGGCCTGTTCAGCAAATCACTGCCCACGGGCGGATGGAACTGACAGATCTGATTGGACATCACGCTCTGGTCGCGGAAAAACCAGGTCAACCACCTGTCATGAAGTTCATGTATGGACCTCTGGCAGTTGCTATGCGTGAAGGTCATCTACTCCTCATCAACGAGGTGGATTTGGCCGACCCTGCCGAGCTGGCTGGTCTCAACGATGTCCTTGAAGGGCGTCCTCTTGTGATCACTCAGAATGGTGGAGAAATCATCAAACCACACCCAATGTTTCGTGTGGTCGTTACTGGTAACTCTACGGGTTCCGGTGATGCTTCTGGTTTGTACCAGGGGGTGATGATGCAGAACCTCGCAGCTATGGATCGCTATCGTTTCACCAAAGTAGGGTATGCGGATGAGGAAGCTGAACTCAGCATTCTTGGCCGTGTTACTCCGAAACTTCCGGAAAATGTACGGAAGGGAATGGTTCGGATTGCTAATCAGGTCCGCAAACTGTTTCTTGGTGAAAACGGTGAAGATGGTCAGCTAAGCATCACCATGTCCACCCGGACGTTGGTGCGTTGGGCGAAACTGTCTCTTGCGTTCCGAGGTGCCCCAAATGCTCTTGAATACGCCCTAGATCAAGCTCTGCTTATCCGTGCGGCCAAAGAGGAGCGTGAAGCCATCCTGCGTGTTGCGAAGGATGTGTTTGGGGACCAATGGCGCTAAGGGGTGACGCATGAAGAAAAATCACTGTTTGTGCCGTCGTTACACATTCAAAGATGCGGTAACGTTGGAAACATTCGAGGTATTTATTGGCTACAAAGCTCTCCGGGAGCCCAGCTCCTCGGAGCCAGGCCAATTCACGATGGTTAAGCTAAACCGAACCGTCACTGATGGGAAAGCTGAAAACTGGTCTGAGACAAAGCTCGAAGGACCTTTTGAAGCCAACGGCCCAGACACGATCCCAATGTCCTATAAGGACAAAGAAAGCCAGTATGTGTCACAGTTTCTCAGCCAGGGGTACACCTTTCTGGATGAGGTGCTGGTAAACGCAGAGACACAGACTGTGCTGGAAAGGGGAAATGTTTCAGCCGAACAAACAACCAGATTAGGATCTCTAAACTGGCTGTTGTCTCCGCCCTCTGAGTTACCTCCTGGCGACATAAACCTCTTCAAAGGTTTTGTAGCTGGGATATTTGCCAAAGGAGCCAGTTTGATCGGCTTTGAGGTTGCTCGGAATGAAGGCTCTAACGACTTGCTGCCCTGTGTGCTAATGCGTACAGACAGCGGTTATGAGCTTGGGGTGAGCACTGGTCTTGGCGAGAACACTATCCATCCAGCAACGCTGGAAGGCGCTGGTGAACTCCGCCCTGAACATGGTCACAAACCCCTGCTGATGTTGGTTTACCTACAACAGCGTTTCGCGGATGACTTTTCAAACGTTGATAAGCCGCTGGTGGCCTTCTGTGATGAACAGGGTATCACCTTCGACTACGAGCGTTTTGATTCACTAAACCCCCTCATTGAACGGTTTGGTTTCAGCTACGACGAAGTAAGAGCGGATGCAGAAAGGCTTGGCCTTGTATCTGAGCTGATTCGGCTGGCAGAGATCGACTCCGAACAAGAGGATCACTTTTTTTAACCCTAACGGAGGCTACTCCCTGTTAGGAAAGTTGGCCCTGTCCAAATAACTTGGCTGGCGGGTAACACCGCCAGTTCTTACTAAACCCTACGGGGGCACCGATGCCCCGATGGGGTCATGGTGTCCTCAAACCGTTCATTAGTGAATAGGAGAAACACCATGTCTGATAGCAAATCTCTTGTAACCCGTATCGCTGAACGTTTTGGTGTTGACACCCGGAAGTTCTATGACACGTTGAAGGCTACAGCGTTCAAACAGCGAGATGGCAGCGCACCGACCGATGAGCAGATGATGACGCTCTTGATCGTGGCTGAACAATACGGCTTAAACCCTTTCACTCGGGAAATCTATGCGTTTCCTGATAAGCAAAATGGGATTATTCCGGTTGTAGGCGTTGATGGTTGGAGCCGTATCATCAACGATCATCCCCAGTATGATGGCGTCGAGTTCGTTTACGCGGACAAGATGATCAGAATGCAAGGCGCGAACGTTGAGTGTCCTGAGTGGATAGAATGCGTGATTTACCGTAAGGACAGATCTCGCCCTATCCGGATCAAGGAGTTCATTGACGAAGTTTACCGAGAGCCAGTGCAGAAAAATGGGCAACACGGCCCTTATGTTGTCACTGGTCCTTGGCAAACACACACCAAGCGTCAACTCCGGCATAAGTCACTGATCCAGTGTTCTCGTGTCGCTTTTGGCTTCTCCGGTATTTATGACCAAGATGAAGCTGAACGTATTCGTGAAATGGAACAAGCATCAGCCATTAACCCGGCTATTGCCAACCTCCCTTCACCGACGCAAGTTCATAGCCAAGAGCCTTTGGCTATCGAGCATAAAGAGCTTGATCCGATCCTGACCAAACTCGCAAATCGCGCTATTGCTGAAAAAGCATGGTCTGCGGCGCATGAGTATGTGAAGGGACGGTATGAAGGTTCGGAATTGCAATATGCGACTCAATTTCTTCGTGAGAAGGAATTGGATCAAATGGAGCCACCGAAGCCTGACTACCAGGAAACGCATGAGCAAGAGCCCATCATCGCTGGTGGCCCAGCTAATGCAAAGCCTGGTGCCGATGAAGTGCCGCCTTTGAGTGACGTGGACATGATCCCCGTAGCAGAAGAGGAGGGCGCAGAAGGGCATTACTACTAACCCCAACGGGGGGGACTCCCCTGCTGGGGGAGATCTCCCTCCTAACCACTGGAGAGAGGTCCATGAAAATAGTCAACCTATCGCAACGCGAGGAAGATTGGCTTGATTGGCGGCGTCAAGGTGTAACAGCCACTGACGCCGCTATCCTGCTCAACCGGTCTCCGTACAAAACACGATGGAGACTGTGGGCCGAGAAGACTGGGTATGCGCGAGAAGTCGATCTGAGTCTTAATCCGCTGGTTCGCCGGGGGATAGAAAACGAAGATGCCGCAAGACGTGCTTTTGAGGAGAAGTATGATGATATGCTCCTCCCTGCCTGTGTTCAATCGGTTCAATACCCGCTCATGAGGGCCTCCCTGGATGGCCTGAGAGATAACGGGGAACCCGTCGAGCTGAAAAGCCCGAGTGCTACTGTATGGGAAGATGTTTGTGCTGAGAAAGCAAACAGCAAGGCATACCAGCTTTATTACCCGCAGGTGCAACACCAGCTCCTGGTTACGGGTGCTAAGCAAGGTTGGTTAGTCTTCTACTTTGAAGGACAGATAAAGGAGTTTCCAATACTCCGAGATGAAGCCATGATCAAAGAAATCTTGGCTGAGGCTAAAAAGTTCTGGCAACAGGTAGTAGACAAGAAGGAACCTGATAAAGATCCAGAGAGAGACTTATACATACCGCAAGGTGGTGAGGTCAATTGTTGGATTGCTGCTGCTGAGGAATACCGCCTCTATGATGCTGAGATTCAGGAGCTTAAACAGCGACTGACTGAGCTTCAAGAAAGGCAAAAACCTCATCTCGAAACCATGAAGTCCCTCATGGGGGAATACTTCCATGCCGACTACTGCGGCGTGATGGTGACGAGATACAAAGCGGCTGGTCGGGTAGACTACAAAAAACTGCTTGCTGACAAAGCATCAGGTGTTAAGCCTGAGGATATTGACCAGTACAGAGAGAAGTCATCCGAACGGTGCCGTGTAACGGTTACAGGTTCGGTGAAACCACGGTACATTGTTGATGAGGACGTACTTGCTCCTCTTGATGATCTGCCGGAAGAAGTAGTTACATGCTACTGGTAAGTGGGGGATTTTCCCCCGCTTTCCCTTGGAGATTCTGAGAGTCTTCAACGGAAAGAAGATTTTGTTCTCTCCGGAGAGCGAAAATGTGCGATAGCTGGTCGCCAAAAACAAACAGCAAATTAACGTTAATTTACTGGCCCTACCGGGCGCATCCGCCCGGTTCGGGACGTGGTGCGCCCCCAACTTTTGGAGTGCATCATGACTAAAGTGAACCATCTACAAAGCCTTTGTGTTATTCACGTTGACTTTGACATTTGGAGCGGACAAACCCGTTTGTCTGCATCTGACCTCAAGCTGGGTGAGGGTGGTGAAATACCACCTGAGAAAGTCGCTCAACTAGGAAGTAAAAAAATCTGTGATCCGGCGAAGCTGAAAGGCTTTCATCGCCTGAAAACAGAAACTCGTCGTCTCCTACTGAAATTCGGTATGCCGTTTATGAACGGATTTGCCGTCCCTGTCAGCAGGACCGATGAAATCTGTAACAAGCTGAATGACATCAACTACCAGTTCAACCAATTGAAACAGGATTTCATCAACGGTTATAACAAAGCTGTGGATGAATGGTGTCAGGAAAACCCTGAATACGAACGAGCCATACGCGCTGGAGCCCTTCCAAAGGAAACGGTCGAAGAGCGAATTGGTTTTGAATATCAGGTGTTCATGATTCAGCCGGTGAACGAGGATGAGGCTAACGCTAAGCGCCTTAACCGCAAGGTTGAGCGTCTTGGTGACGATCTTGTCTCCGAAGTAGTTCAGGAAGCAAATAAGTTCTATATGGAACGTCTGGCAGGTCGAGACCAATGTGCGGTTACGACACGACAAACCCTCCGTAATATCCGCGACAAAGTGGATGGGCTTAGCTTCTTGAACAGCGCTTTTAACCCTTTGGTCAAGCTGCTCGATCAGACCCTTCGTGGCTACGAGCAACATGCTGATGGTCGTAACATCGTTGCACCTTTCTTTTATCAGGTCGTGGCCGCAGTGCTGATCATGAGCGAAAGGGAACGCATCGAGGAGTATGCCAACGGTTCGATCACTGTAGAAGGAATGGCTCTTAACATTGGCGGTTCGGAAGCCCATATGGGGGACCGTTCTAAAAATGAAAAAGCCGGACTAGAAAGCGATAAAGCTGGTGAGTCTGCCCTCGTATTAGAGGGTGATAACACTGTGCAGCAACAGGTAGGTGGTGCTGGCGCTGTTCAATCTGAACAGACCAACAACGGTGGTGACGCCGTTGACGTGGATGAAGACATTGACAGTTTCTTCAAGAATTTTGCAGAGCGAGGTGAGGGCGAGTCGGAAGATGACCCCAATGCCGGTGATGCTGTTCAAGATGAATACCTTGATGTTGAGGATGAGCCTGTTTTACCTGAGGAAACTCTGGTAGTACCCGATCCCATCCAAGAGGAGCCTGCTACGGAGCCTCTCAACCAGGAACCGCCTAAAACTGACGATGATGGTGACTTGTTCTTTTAATAGTCACTTCAACTAAACCGACCCGGAGGGGATAGCCATCCCCTCCAGGGGTGGACTATCTCCTTCTCAATCAGGAGAAAAGATATGTCCAAAAAACGCACCATTTACAGCGCTCTACCTATCGTGGCCGCAGCCTATGGTGAAAAACTCGGTGTTAAAGTGGCAATCGGTAACGATGACGCTTACACCGACGGTAAAACCATTGTGGTTCCGAATATCCCCGACGACTATCCAAATATGGATGCTGTCTGGGGGTATTTGGCCCATGAAGCCGCCCACGTCCGTTTTACGGATTTTGGTGTCGAACGCCGAAGAGGCCTTCATGCTGAGCTGTCCAACGTTTTGGAGGACTGCCGTATTGAACGCGCCATGATGGATCTCTTCCCAGGCACTTCACAAACCCTGAATGAAGTCGCTCGTTATATGGCTCAAGCTGGTCATTACGAGCACGTCACAGATAAAGAGGCTCCAGCCTCCATTCTGACAGGGTTCTGTTTGTACTGGCTGCAAACTAAGGCTGTTGGGCAATCTGTCCTGCAACCCTATCTCGATTCGGCTACTACCGTATTCGAGCGAGTGTTTCCTCAAGGTGTTGTGGTTCGGTTGAACGCTTTGCTGCGTAAAGCTGTGAACACGAAATCCACCGCAGAGGTAGTATCCTTGGCCGACCAAATCATCAAGATGATCGAAGAGGAAAAGGAAAAAGAAGAGCAGAAACCCAAGAATGGTCAGGACGGTAACAACCAACAAAACGCTGGTGGAGACCAACCTCAGAACAATCAGGGTGGAAGTGGTAATGATCAGAACCAAGGGCCTAGTGCCGGAGGCAGTGATCAGCAAGGCAAAAATCAGAAGCAAGATGAAGCTGGCGGGAAGTCTGATCCGAAAGGACAGAGCGACCAAGCTAAGTCAGATGCTGATGGTGGCAGTAAGGCAGGACAAAGCCAGGCTGGTGGTAATTCTGACGCGGCGAAACAAGACGCGGCCAAAATGCTACAGCAGGTTCTGAATGCCGGTGCCGGTGACTTGCGTGGTGACGCGCATGACGCATTAAAAGCCGAGCTTAACCGGGTGGCTCAGGATAAGGGGGATAACAGCTATATGACTGTTCGCTCCGCTGTAGATACCCAAAACAATCCTGCTGTTGGCAAAAGCCTTGTGGGGGATGTGAAGAGCACCACTTCAAAGATAAGAACGCAGCTTTACGGATTGGTTCAGGCCAGCCAGCGAGTTGCTCACCGTAACCAACGTTCAGGGAAGCGTGTGGATGCTCGGAAACTACATCGTGTAGTGACGGGTGATACTCGCGTATTCCTCAAGCCGGAAGCCAAGAAGCGCCCTAACACGGCGGTTCACATCCTGGTTGATATGAGCTCCTCGATGGCCTACAAGGCCGCCAATGGAAAGGAGCGTCAAGACATTGCGCGGGAAGCGTCTTTGGCTATTTCGATGGCCCTAGCAGCGATCCCCGGCGTAAACCCGGCTGTTACCTTTTTTGGTGGCAATCGGAACCAACCAGTGTTTAGCGTCGTTAAGCATGGAGACACTGTTCAAAATCGGGCTGGTCGATTTGGGTTCAAAGCAACAGGCGGCACTCCTATGGCGGAAGCCATGTGGTATGCAGCCTTTGAACTCACCAAGACCCGTGAAGAGCGGAAAATGTTGATCGTGGTGACTGACGGGCAGCCTCAAAGCGCTCCGGCATGTCGCTCTGTGATTGACCTCTGTGAACGAAGTGATGTTGAGGTGATCGGTATAGGGGTAGAGACTACCGCAGTATCAGGACTGTTCCAAAAGAACATTGTCATTGATGACGCGGCAGCTTTACAACGCACACTGTTTAAGTTGATGGAGCGGTCATTGACTGCTTTTGCGGCCTAACAGGAAGTGAAACGATAAACGGCTATCCCTTCGGGGGTGGCCGTTTTTATTTGGAGAGTCTATGAATCAATTCCATCCTTCCTTGGATTTGTATCATCGGAACAAAGGTAAAAGGGCCATAGTGCCTGATACGCCTTTCATACTGCTTGCCAAGCGCATTCCTCCAATGTACTGGAGACTTTTCCAAGGTGTTACCTTGGATAGTCGTATGGGATACACAGGCAGGCGGCAGTTCCACAATCTTGGGCAAGCAATTGATTGGGCAAAGTCATCAGTTGGTGATTCCTGGTCAAATAAGAGCTTTCGTAAGCCAGTTGGCCTCGATACCTTACTTGTCTGTACTGCGAGCAAGGTGCCTGAACATCTGGTCGAAGAACTGAAAAGGCGTGTTAGTTGATACGTCTTTGATCTTTGCACCCTAAAAGGGCAGTTTGAGCGTTCCTGTTCACACTGCTCTCGTGGAACAATCAAAGTGAGGAGGGAATACCCTCCCACTTTCTCAGATGCCTTCGCTGAGGGTTGCTGAGAAAGTGAGTTTTGTTCTCTTCGGAGAGCGAAAACGTGCGATAGCTGGTCGCCTAAAACAAACAGCATTAAACCTCAGCCTAAGGGCGCACTGCGCCTGTCAGGCTCTGTGTGCCCCAAAATTACTTTAAGGAGCGCACATGTCTCATTTAACTAATCTGAAATCCGTAATGGTCTCTCTTGCCGCCGAACATAAGCTGCCTGAAATCTACAAAGATGACATCACTACCGATGTGGAGTCTCTGGAAAGATTTGATGGTTTGCGTTTGGTATGGCTGTTGCGAGATTGCGGCAGCGTTTTGGTGCCAACGGAAGTTGGTGTCAATCCGATCTATATCACCCATTGGCTGTGGTCTAACCACGGTCAGCAGGTGGTTCCGTTCTCTGTAGATACCCGCACGGGGTTGATTGAAAAAATCGACTTTGAGCAAGCTGAAAAGCTAATCATGCAGATGCCTTGCAATCTATCGTCATTGCAGAACAAGGAATATTTGGT
Organism: Vibrio rumoiensis; assembly: GCF_002218045.2. Lineage (NCBI taxonomy): Bacteria > Pseudomonadati > Pseudomonadota > Gammaproteobacteria > Vibrionales > Vibrionaceae > Vibrio > Vibrio rumoiensis. The sequence continues at coordinate 105,505 of NZ_AP018687.1, read as the reverse complement.
TGACCAAGTAAACCGAGTTTTGAAACGTGGTTGTGAAATGCGTATCTGGGGTATCTTCGAGTCTCCAAGTTCGGTCGAGTCTGTAGGTGGTTGGAAAGAGTGGCAGAGCTATTTCAGCTCTACTGGGAATCGGCTGATGGCTGATTTTATTGGTAAAGCCATTCGATTTACGAACCCACATTAATCCGCCGTTCAATTAATAACCCTATGGGGCCTCAATAGCCCTGAGGGGCAGGGGCTCTGCAATCGCAATAAGGAGCCCTTATGAAAAAATTATCAGCTTTGGAATCAGTTCTTAACCACGACAAACCTTCTCGACGTTTTCTTGATGGACTCAACGAAAACCAGATGAAGGACCTGTCAGGAGAGATATTCGCCAAGCTCTATTGGAGCAAGCGTAATCCCCAGTGGTACGAGAAAGACACCAAGCGGCTGTTTGCACGACTTCGTTGGATTCAGCGCATCATCAAGAAGCGTTTAAAGACCGGCAAAGTTAAACCTGAACTGACTGAAAATGGTTCAGTGATGGAACGCTTTAGCTTTCCCTGCGGTGACACTCTCGATTTCTTCCGTCGGTACTTGCGCCATCCCAAATGGGAGGTTATGTACCAAGATTCGGGGTGCAGTGCCTTTTGGAAAAATGAAGCAACGCTTGAGCTATGCACCTACTGCGAAGGTGATGTTGTCATGATGAAGGCTCCCGATAAAGTTGCTTTCTTTCGTGATTGCAATCGCCTTAGCTGGTGGTATGCAGATAACGCTTGATCTTAATCCCTAACCAGGGGCGAACCTGCCCCTGATGGGAGCATGGTGCGCCCCATCTATGATGGAGGACGCCATGTTCAAATCATCAGTATGCTCCTACGAAAATAGGGGGCCTTACGGAAACAACAAGTACAGAGGTAACTGCTCAGGCTTTATTGTGAAGGACTTTATTGAATCCTACATGAGAAAGCCTAATGGTCTGGTGGCCGATCCCAGTGTAGGGGGAGGTTCCAGTATCGACGTTGCCAATGAACTTGGTATCCGTTTCAAAGGAACAGACTTGCATCAGGGATTCAATCTGCTGCGGGATGACTTCCTTTCGTTCCTGGGAGAGCCTGCCCACCTTATCTGGTGGCATCCTCCCTACTGGGACATGATTCAGTATTCCGGTATGCAGTGGGGCGAGCCCAACAAATGGGACATGAGTCGCATGAACTTGCCGGAGTTCGTTGAAGCTCTGGAGCTGGCTGTTATGAACATTCATGACGCCTGCGAGCGAGGGGGACACTACGGAATACTTATGGGAAACCTGAGGCGAGATGGGGACTATTACAACCTCTCTAGCCTTGTAGAACGTATAGCGCCTGGGAAGCTGGTGGATGAGATCATAAAAACGCAGCACAACTGTGTGAGTGATCGAACTCAGTATTCTGGGAAGCTGGTGCGTATCGCCCATGAGAAACTGTTGGTGTTTCGTCGTAACGACGTTGCCTCATCGCTTAGTCTTCTTGCTGCGGTTCACCGTCGAGCAACCAATATGGTTTCGACAACATGGAAAGCTGCAATACGGCGTGTCCTGCAAGGGAAGACGTTGAAGCTGGAGCAGATTTATCAAGAGATCGAACCTTATGCAAAGCATCGAGAGAATAACCACTGGCAAGCAAAGGTCAGGCAGGTTCTCCAAGATGCCAGGTTCTTTATTCGCATCGAGGTAGGTGTCTATGCACTTGCTGAGTAGCCCAACCGGGGCGTGACATCCCGGAAGGGGTGGTCGCGCTCATCAATAACTAAGGAGCGTGACCATGAACGTACAACTGCAAGCCAGCAACAATGTTCTGCTGGAACAAATCGAAAATAAAGGCCTCACTGTTGAAACGCATTGTCGCAGTGGCTTTTGTGGCATGTGCCGGGTTCGTCTTCTCAAAGGTCAAGTGGCCTATGACGAGATCCCCGTCGCATTTGTCAAAGAAGGGGAAGTGTTGGTTTGCTGCGCTAAAGCAAAAACTGATGTGACCTTGGAAATTTAACCCATCCGGAGGGGCCTTTCCTGCGGGTGGGGCTCCTCTATCCATCACGAGGAGAAACACTATGTCTATCAAAACCAAAGTTGAACAAATCGCATACGGTCATGCTACTGCTCAAGTGCTCAGTGAACTGGGTCAACAAGAGAATTGGTACAAGGCTTATGAGTATTTGTCTGAGTGCGTAGAGCGGGGAGATGAGCCTGATGATCTGATCGTTTGGCAACCGTTTGAGCACTGGGAGTGGAAAGACATTCTGGAACAAATCGAAAGCGAAGCCGAGTCTCTGCTTTCGACAATTAAGTCGGTTTTGGCATTGGCCCACAAAGGCATCATACAGTCAGCGATTGATTGTTCTCTGGATTCGGACATGACCCAGCTAGACCTGATTGGAATGGTCGAACTTGGCAATGACATCGAAGAAAGCGAGAGGGCTGGAGGTGGCTATGCAGCTTAACCGATACACGGCCAGAGAATCTGATAAAGGTCGGATTCTCCGGACTATAGGTTGGTGCAAACGCAACCACCTTACACTTGCCGGTCTTCCATACGACGACAACCTTGCTGGGAGCGAGGGGATCAGCCTGGAGATAATCACTCCACCAGGTATGTCGAGGGAAATGCTGGAGCAAGCTGTCAGAGAAGGGTATTCGGAACGAGATGTTGTCAGACATCGCATTCTGGAGTGCCCCGTCGGCTGGTTCATGGAAGCTGATGGCAAGTCATTTGATCATGAATTATTCCACGATTACGTGGTTGCTCATGGTTATGGCGAGCCTTCCAGTGAAGCCTATGAGCTGGCGGAACGATGGTTCTGGCAAGGTAACGATTATGCGTTGATAGCAGCGGAGATAGTTGCTCGTGATCTTTGTGTTCGTGATGACGAGGATTGAGCCTATGACCGCTGTAGCGCATATAGCAGCAGATAACCTTTTACCAGCCTGTGGTGGTACAGAGAAGCCGTTTACCGTCAGTGGTAGGCAATGGCTTTACTGTTACCACCCTGCTAGTGGAAGGCACTGCTACTTAGATCTCGATAACGACCATCCAGTTTGGCATCGAGGATTCCATCCCGCTTTTCATCCTGAGTTTGAGTTTGCTGACGAAGCTGAATTGCCTCAGTCAGTCAAGCAAAAGCCGGATCATGAAGAGCCGGAGGATTTTTACTTTTAACCCTCGGGGCTGCTCTTCCTGATGGGAGACGGTCCCACATTCTCAAAGGAGAAGACCATGACAGATCACAGTCAAACGATTGTGTTCCCAGGGAACAATGTTGAATCACTTGCTGAGGCTAACGCCATGTTGAGCGCTGTGTCGGAAGATGCACGTAAAGCAAGCAATCTGAAAGACAAGTGTGACCTTGAATCACTTCAAATCTGGCTGGAAGAGAGTATCAACTCTCAACTGGCAGGCGCGAAGTAACTATGACTGTAACCCCACTGGGGGCTTCATGCCCCCGTGGGGGCATGGTGCCCATAAAAGGAGCCACCATGAACGCAGTAAAGATGATCCAGAAGGAAAGCCAGCTTGAGCTGCCTCTTTTCTTCTTGGACGAAGAGCCGAAAACCGCAGAAGTTATTCCATTTGAGCCAAGGCTTGAATGGTCTGATGATGAGGTGAAGCAGTTAAGATATGGGCTTCTATGGCACAGCCTTAGGGTCCTGGCAGATGGTCGAGCAGGAACTGAAATCAAGCAGGAAACTATGGAGTGGATGATGTCCGACGAGGTGCATCCTTTCTCATTTGTGGCCTGCTGCGGTGAAGCAGGTTACGATCCATCTGGAATAAGGGAAGGCGTGAAGTCTATCCTAAACCGCTTAGCGCGGGTTAAAGCGGGGGGTTAACCCCCTGCTTTCCCAGTGGCATCGACTTTCACATGTGAAAGTTTTGTGCCACTCGGAAAGCAAGATTTTGCTCTCTTACGAGAGTGAATAGTGAGGTAGCTGGCCTCCTCAAACAAACAGCATTCAACTTAACCCTTGGGGGATCACTGCCCCTGGGGCTGGTGGTTCCCTGTCAAACATGGAGCCACAACTATGACTACTCTTGCCAGCTTTGCGAATCCGATTTCTGTTATTCAACTCTCACCAACCAGTGGGGTGTTTGGCTCAAATCAGTTCGTAGGAGACAAAGAGGGATTTGTACAAAAGGTGCTCGGGAAGTGGTACTGCAATCCAGGGAATACCATTCCCGTTGAGAGCATGTCCCACCTAGAGCAGGCTGAGAAACTGTATGACTTTTATGTCAAGTATCTCCAAGTGAAAGAAAAGACCTCTGTGAACCTTGGACGGGTGCTGCATAAGCTGTACAGCACTGGTTCTATCAAGGAGGCAGAGATCGCTCTTGAAGCAATAAAAACTCAGGCTGGCGTGACAGCTTGATCAATCAATCAACCCTAAGCCGGGTGCATCCGCCCGGCTCGGGACGTGGTGCGCCCCCAAACTAATTGGAGAGCATCATGGAAAAACATAACCTCAAATCTGGATTCAGCATCTATTTCGCTGACGTCCATTTCGAGAAACAAGTCTACGCATTCGGCTCAGGACTTGGCTTCACCTCTGTGATTTACGCCTACTCGCTGGGCCGAGATCCGGAAGAAGCTGAAAAGCTGGCGCTTGAGAAGTACGACTCTGACGATACGAAGGTGAAAAAGGTACATGTCAATCTGGCTCGCAGCCAGGACATTAACCGCTACACCTTTCCTGAACATATGGCTGGCTTTGCTAATGCCATTCAGTCTCACGGCGTTGCTGTGAACTGAGAACCACTTTAAACCCATCGGGGCCATTACTTCCCGATTGGGACGGTAGTGGCCTCTCAACCGAAAGGAGAGAGCTCATGGCTACTATCGTAAACACTAAGTTAGGAGAACATCGAGGCAAGAAGCGCGTTTGGCTGGAAGGTCAAAAGCTACTGCGTGAAGGTTACTATCCTGGCATGAAGTACGATCTGGAATTGAAAGACTCCCAGGTTGTGCTCCGAGTCAAAGAGGAAGGTAAATTCACCATCAGCAAGCGTGAGCGCAATGGCCGAGTGTATCCAATCATCGATCTGACCGCGCAGGAACTCGCTACCGTTTTTGACGGCGTAGAGATGCTCCGCGTGTTCATTCGTAACGGCGCTATCGTGATCTCCGCTCACCATCAGCAAGAGCGAGTGATCGAGCGTGTCAACAGGCTTATCAGTAAGCTGGAGAATGGAGAATCGCTGTCAGTATGCAGCCTCTTTCATGGGGGTGGTGTGCTCGACAAAGCGGTTCACGCCGGTTTTCACAAGGCGGGAATTGCCAGTGCCATATCTGTGGCCGTGGAGATGGAAGGGAAATATCTCGATTCGTCTTTGGCAAATAACCCCGAGCTCTGGAATGAAGATTCAATAGTTATCGAATCACCAATCCAGGCAGTGAATCTCAGCAAGCGCCCACCGCAGGTGGATGTCTTGATGGGGGGAATACCTTGTACCGGCGCATCGAAGTCAGGTCGTAGTAAGAACAAACTGGAGTTTGCCGAATCGCATGAGGCGGCAGGTGCTATGTTCTTTAATTTCCTGCAATTCGTAGAAGCGCTAAACCCAGCCGTTGTGTTGATTGAGAACGTGCCCGAGTACCAGAACACAGCTTCGATGGAAGTTATCCGTTCTGTACTCTCTTCGTTGGGCTACTCCCTACAAGAGCGCATTCTCGACGGCAATGAGTTTGGGGTTATTGAACGCCGCAAGCGTCTTTGTGTCGTTGCGCTTTCCCACGGGATCGACGGTTTTGAGCTTGCGAAGGTTCAGCCTGTTCGTACCAAGGAAAGCCGCATCCACGAAATCCTTGAGCCGGTGCCTCTCGATTCTGAACGTTGGAAGTCATTTGACTATCTGGCTGATAAGGAATTGAGAGACAAAGCCGCTGGCAAGGGGTTCTCTCGTCAGCTCCTGACTGGATATGATGAGTATTGCGGCACCATAGGTAAGGACTATGCAAAATGCAGAAGTACCGAGCCTTTCATTGTTCATCCGGAACAGCCTGAGTTGTCTCGCATCTTTACACCGATAGAACATTGTCGAGTGAAGGGGATACCAGAGGAGCTCATCCAAGGTCTATCGGACACAGTTGCCCACCAGATTCTCGGGCAATCTGTAGTCTTTCCCGCGTTCGAGGCTTTAGCCCTCGCATTAGGGAAGAGTCTTTGGAACTGGGTTGGAATGATGCCGATCATGGTCGAAGTCGTGGATGAGTCACAGCCGGTTATCGGTGGTGAAGACTTCCATTGGGCAACGGCTCTGGTTGATGCAAAGGGCACTCTCAAGCTGTCACCGACAGCAGAAAGACAGGGGATGCCCTTCAACATTATGGACGGTCAATTGGCTGTCTATTCACCTAATGGAACCAAAAAAAGCTGCGGCCATGAACCTTGCGAATATCTCCCGGTAATGATGACCGGAGACGCAATTGTGGTCACTTCATCTTTGGTTCATTAGTAACTCACCGGAGCAATGCCGAAAGGTCTTTGCTCCGGCCTATCCGTAAGGAGAGTAATTATGAAAATCGAAACTGTTGTGCCTTTACCTCCCGAGGATTCAGGCCTTCAATACTGCATTGCCAGGTTCCATAACCGCAATATGGATTCCAAGCGAAAAGACAAAACCCGTTTTTTCAGGAGGGAGCCGGTTATGATCGTAAACCCAGAGACCAAAGCAAAGGTACTCCGGTATGCGATGGGCAACCCTGGGAATTTATCCATCACCAAGCTGGCGGTCGCGCTGGATTACGATGCGGTAGATGCTCTGGGTGTTCGTTTTAAAGACACTGTAAATCTTGAGGTTCGCAGAGCCAGGCGCTGGGAAGTCTGGCAGTGGTTCTGGAATCATCCGGATCAAAGTGTCCAACTGTCAATCAAACTGGGCGTGGTTGGTGCTGTGTTGGGAGTCATGGGCTTCCTGACCGGCGTAGCTCCGTACCTCTTGGGATAAACCAATAAGCCGTTAACGGGCAATGTAAGTCCGGAGACGGCTTGCATTGCTCTCTCGAAAGTGGAGAGTCAAATGAATACATTGGAACAACTTGTAAATCAGAGGGTGCTTGAGGAAGGTCTGAAAAAGGCGAAGCCATTGGCCGCGCAAATGGGGCTTGAATCAGTACCTGATGAGATGCTTGAAATGATCTGCCCGAACTTGAACTACTCAGGGCAATTTACGCCAGCTCTGTACGCAAGATTTCAAAGCGTAAAGCGATTGCTGAAAGAGTTGTCGGAACAAACCTCACCGAAGCACGGGCATATTGTGAAGTTTACCTACCAATATGGGAGCTACGACGAGTCTGCTTTGCTGTTCAAAGAAGGAGACGTCAGAAACGAGAACCTGATTGCTTGTGTAGGTGGAAAAACGCTGAACCTCGGAGAATTAGAGCTTCGAGATTATGGGCTCGATATGCACATTGGTTGCGGTGGCCCATTTGAGCCGATCTCAGAATCGCAGATTCAGTCGTTGTCTGAGTTTGACTTTTATGAGACGACCTACAGATTTTGGGGCCAGAATCCATGTGGAAATGGGTTGATAGAGATCACCGTTCCTATGAAGCGTTGGTTCTTGACTGTGTAGGTTCAACCTGAGTGCGCCGAGAAATCGGCGTACCTTTCCCTGAAAATGGGTAATAAGCGCAGGGGGGGAACCCCCTCGCTTTCCCAAGCATCTCGCTCTACCTGGATGTTTCGGAAAGTGCCTTAGGCGCTCAAGTGCGGTAGCTGGCTGCCAAAAACAAACAGTAAATTATCAACCCTGCCGGGGATAGCTCTCCGGTAGGAGACTATCTCCAAAAAACTTATGGAGATATAGATATGTCAAATTTCGATCAAATAGCAACCGTACACAAACTTACGGTTGTGAGAAAAGTTGATAAACATGACTCAGAATTCGATGTTTACTTATGTGAAGACCATCTCGGTAACGAATGGGCTTTATCAAAAGAAGGGGAGCCTGAGTATGCTGAATGGGGTGTTTACAATTATATCGTTCGTAACGATGTTTTTATGATCACCACTCCTGTATCACTACCTTGTATGACATTGGAGCTTGTAGAGCTTCCCAAAGATTATAAAGGTGAGCTACAAGTCGGTATGTCAATTAACTAGATTATTAACCCTGACGGGAGATCCTCCTGTCAGGGGATCTCCGTCACAAACTGGATGGAGATATAGCATGTCTAAAAACGTCAACGATGTTTTTTCAAACCGAACTTCTTTGGAATGTACTGTGAATGCAGCGCTGGATCGTCGTATCGGTCTGCGTGTCGGGTTCCCTCATTACCGAGAAGGGGCAAACGGTGTGGTTTGTGAGATCGAAGCAGAGTACCCATTGCTCAACACTCATTCGAGTGTTGCATGGCCCCTGATCGATGAGCTCAACAGTTACACCATCCAAAAAAACCAATCGCTCATTGATCACATTGATAATGCGATTGCTGAGTTGTTGAAACACAAGGCTCGTCTACAGCTTGATATTCAAAAGCTGCAAGACGGTGACATTGATCTGGTTAAACAGGCCAAGCGGCAATACGACGACAATCAAATGTCGAGTACCAGCTAGTGAGGCTCTGATAGGCAGTTTCAATTTTAACCCTACCGGGGTGCTTTATCCCGGAAGGGATGGGCACCCTGCTAATCCAGGAGGCCCTATGCAACAAACATTAAACTTTGATCTATCAGAACACCCCCTCCCTGTGCTTTTGCGTGGGGATAAGTGGGATTCTGTTTGGTCAGAACTGACTGATAACGAGGATTTGAACTTCGTTGATGCCAGTAGAGGAACCAGTCTGTCATCGTTGATCACGTCATCGGTTGAGGCCATTCACACGGCCTTAATTGATGGATGGACCATGATGATCGGCTATTCCAGTGGTAAAGATTCTGAAACGGTCTTGCATCTGTTCCTGATGGCCCTGATCCGGGCTGTCAGGAGTGGGGCGACCATCAGCCAACACCACTTCATCTTGCACACTGACACACTGATCGAAAGCCCTGAGGTAAGGTGGCTGGCGGATCAGAAACTGGCCGAGCTGGAGCGTTTCATTGCGAAGGAAAACCTTCCTCTGACCATCGTTCTAGCAAAGCCTGGGATCTCGCAGAGTTGGACGGGCCGAATCCTTACTGGGAGGGGGTTGCCTACGTTTTCCAACTCCACGGCCCGCCAGTGTAGCCAGGATTTAAAAATCACCTCGGCCAAAAGAGCGAAGGCAGCTTATATGCGAGAGCTTCCCAAAGAGGTTCGGCAGAAAGTCTGCCTTTTGCTGGGCAGTCGTGATGCTGAAAGCACTATTCGTGCAGCCAACATTGCAAAACAGCGAGGAAGCTCAGATCGCGTCATTAAGACGAAGGATGGGGGTGAGCTGTATGTAGTGAAAAACTGGTTGGCGAGTGATGTATGGGAGTTCTTGTTATCCGCTGGCATGGACTCAAAATATCCTCTGCCAAGTTACTTGGAGAGCAATGTCACTACGGCAGAGCTCTACAAGGCGGCAACAGGAGAGTGCGTGTGGTCGGCAACAGAGAAAAAGGCCAGTGACGCCTGTGGCGCTCGCTTCGGTTGCTGGGCTTGCCAGGCTGTTGGGTTGGATAAGTCAATGGAGACATTGCTTACCACGGACCCTGAAAGGCATGGCTACATGTCAGGGCTGAACCGCATCCAGCGCTACTTGGCTAAGCGCCGGTACGCATGGGAAGACCGCCATCCCGTAGGTCGAACGATTTACGAGGGTGGATACATCAAAATACAGCCTGACGTTTACAGTCCTGTTTTCCTTGAGCGATTGCTTCATGTCTGTTGCAGTATGGACTACATGGAGCAAAAGAGAGCTGATGAGCTGGCTTACAAGCTGGCTACTGGACAAGCAGAGGATAACGACTGGAACCGTCGAATGGCAGAGCCACAATTCCGGATCATATCGGAAGAGGCTTTAGTCCATATCGACTTCATGTGGGCCTTCCATCATTTCAATGATAAGCCTTTCCATGCTCTGGAGATTTACCACAGGGTTTGGTCGATGGGTGATCTGGACTTGCTGGAAGATGAGCCGCAGTGTGAAACCGTTCCTCAGTCACCAATTCCGAAGCCATTGTGGTTGAAGGTTGGACGATGGGGCGATGGTTCGCTTTCTGATGGCTTGGCCGATCCGTTAGCGGAAATGGTTTACTTTGACGGCGGGGATGACCCGTTGGCAACGAAAGTAATCAATACCTCAGACGGAAAGAGAAGGGTGGTTTGTTTCGCAGAAGATGATGAGGTGAAAGTCGATCCCGACTCCGCTGCGTTCATCATCTGGAACGAATACCCGCGACTAAGAGAGTCTGTGCTAAAGGGACATTATACGCCTGGCAGCGCTGCTCAGTTTTACCTTAGGTTTGGAGCAATCCAGCTTGCGAAAGGAAAAGGCGCTTTGTATCACCGCATGATGCAAAGAGGCCAAACCTACCACCAGATGGGCCTTACTGGGCTCCAGACGATGGAAGGAATCCAACAACGTAAGGATGTCAAAGTGCTTAGCGATGCCAAGTACAAAGATTTGGTTATGCGAAAAATCAAAGGAAGACTGGCAACTGTACGCTGGTGGGTAAACTTGCACTTAACGTTCAAGTACCACCTGCACCACCGGACTCCGACAGGTTTGTTCATCGAGAAGCAGCTCAACCAGGAAGTAATGGAAGAACAGAAGCGGCATCAAGCACGATGGTTTAACTACGTGACCGATGCAATGCTATGTTACTCCAGTGCATTCTGTATGAGCGTCATGGAAGGGCGAGAAGGAAGCGGAAACGCTAACATCCGCCGCTACATGATAGCGACCAGAAGAAAGGCTTATACGGCGCTCTGTGAGCTCCTAAACAATACTGATGCACCTTGGGTGTCTGATGTGTTGCAGGGGGCATTGGGGCAGTATGAGTCGATACAGGCAGCTTTAACCGAAGGTTCAGCGCTGACTATTTATCTGGATTGGATCAACCTACTGTCAAAACGTCACCCAGCCTCTTTGGAACGACATGTCAGAACGATGATCAAGGCGGTTCAACGCAAACATCGTCGTAACGGCACAGAGTTGCAAAGAGGACAACAAGGCTTGTCCTTGGCCGCATAAAATGCCCTCCTTCGGGAGGGCTTTTTCTCTTGCACCCCAAAAGGGCAATTACAGCGTTTTACCCTTGTACATGCCTGTCATACTCTTTGCTTATTGTCAGCGTTTGCTGGCTATAACGGTAGCTGGCCTAAAACAGCAATAAACTTACCCCTCGGGAGGAAAACCCCTCCTGGGTTTCTCTCCCATAACCAAAGGAGAGAAGCATGAGCCTAAAAAAGTTAAGTCGGCTGGTGGACCAACAACGAAAGACCCAGGATGAAATCAATGATGAAATCATTCTGGCCGTCAAAGAGGTGTTGGCTACCAATTCAGTCGGTTTAGCCCGTGAGCTTGTTGGGGGTGTCCCGCAAGATCATCCATTCCATCCGTTTTTACTCGCTATAGCTAAGCAGCTTGACCCGAGATAACTCATTAACCCAACCGGGTATACCAAGGCCCGGTCGGCTTTGGTGTACCTCCAACCAATTTTGGAGGCACTATGTCTAATTCAAATTTCGGCTTTTTAGCTCTGGCCTTGCGCCAACGCCTGATCAAACGCTGGTCACTGATGCACTCTGTTCAACCAGAGTCTGTGTTAGAGCACAGCGCTGTTGTTACCTTACTTTCCTATCTGGCTGGCAATATCGCTATTCAGCAAGGTAAGTCGGTGGATCTGGCAACTATGCTGGCTCATGCTTCTTTGCATGACGCTGCCGAGGTTCTCTGCTCTGATGTTGTAACACCAGTCAAGAAAGCAAATGCTGTTTTGCAGCGTGAGTTTGAAAGATTGGAGAAGGCCGCAGAGGACAAACTCATTCAGACTCTTCCCGTAGAGCTACAGGATGCAGTCGCCATAGCCTTCGCTCCCGGTGGCTATGAACAATCACTGGTTAAGGCCTGTGATACCTACTCCGCTTACATCAAGTGCAAACTTGAGGTGGCCGCAGGTAATGGCATTGAGTTCCAGGATGCGCTTAGCAAAATGGAGCTGGTTGTTGCTCAGGTGAAATTGGACTTTCCGGAAATCGACGCTCTGGATAAATGGTTTGGTAACGGACTCGGCCATTCAGTAGATAAACTGCTGTCAGGGGGTAACGATGACTAACCTACAACCTGGCGAAATCAAGATTAAGGACTTTGGCCGCGACCGGAAATTCCGTTCGGTTGATGAGCTTCAAAGCACTTTGTCTGAACAGTACAAAGGTCAGCATGTCAGTATCGTTTACCCAGCAAAGCCTAACGGGTTACTCCGAACGGTCTTTGTCAGTGTTGATGATGCTGGTGGCGTAAATCAGACCTATGGAGACCAATCTCCAGTCGATTTTTCTGCCATCAAAGATGACCTTTTTGGTGAAATGCTATGAAAGCATCACTAAAATCCTTATCAAAAGAGCAGGTTAATACACTGGCATGTAAGCTAGGGGAAATTCAAAGGTATTTGGCCGAAGATACTGAATTACTCTCTGATTTAAGTGAACTAGGTATTGATTTGTCGTCTGAGATTGATGGCTACGATTGTGTGATAGAAGCTCTATTTGAGTTGCAACAGTTCGCCAATCAAAATCTGTCTTAATAAGTTAACCCTCACTCGGGCGCATCATCCCGAGAGGGTGTGGTGCGTCCTAACTATAAGGAATGCACTATGTCTAACTTTGAACAAGCTCTGGAACGTACTGACGGCAAGACACTGATTCTCAGCAACGGGAGTAAGTGGGCAGGCCAAGACCCGGATAACATTCAGACTTTGCTGGATGTTCTCGGCAACAACGTTCTTGATCCAATGTTTGAGCAGTATCACTGCTACCGTTCTTATCCGTTTGAACCCCTGATTAAGACGGGGCGCAATGATAAGATATTCCAGCCTTGGCTGGGAGCAGCTTGTTTCTTTGGGAACTTTCTTACGGTCTCTCATGTTTTCAACATCATCACGAAAGATGACAGTGTTGTTGAGGCGTTAAATGAGGCGATCCAGAAGAACATAGCGACTGAACAATACCAGCAGTATGCCTATGAGCGTTACGCCGGTTGGTTCTACGTTGAAACTAGCGAAGGGTTTAGGCTTGTATCTCCAAGTGAGGCTGCCGACATCCGTGCTGGCGCAGTTTCAAAGCTGCGTTACCCAAGAAACTTCGAGGTTATGAAAACTGCGGTTATCAAAGGCCCTCGATTCGATGCTGAATTAAGCCGCAAGGCTTCTTAAACCCAAATATTAACCCCACGGGGGACATTAGTCCCTGCGGGGGTGGTGTCTCCCTCTGAAACTAAGGAGATACCAATGATTAAACAGCATTTTCAAAACGAACTGGTTAAGTGCGGATACCCGGATGATCTGAAAATTGAGTACAGTCTCGGGTACTGCCAGGGCGATGGAATGGCATTTTATGGAGACTTGGGCGTTGATGACGTAAAAGCACTCATGAAGCGCCTATTCAGCACTGAGCTCGGCCAAGTAGATGCTGTCAGTCGCGTGAAGAACCTGATGGCACAGAAAGACATTGAGAATATGCTTTTTGTCCTCCGTGAGTATGGTTCCTGTGACTTGTCCATTACCCGGAACAGTTATGGGCATCACTACTGCCACTGGAACTGCATGAACATCGACGACAACGTGGACTTTACAGGGATCTTCCCTGATGATGACACCATGCTAGGAACCGGCATTGAAGCGATTAACCAGGATATGATCGAGCGTTGGCAAGACATCTGGGATCGTTTTGTGTTGGAGCTGGCGGATGATGTGAAAAGCATTTCCAAGAAGCTCGAATCCGACGGATACTCGCTGATAGAGGCATCTCCATGCGAAGAAGAGGTGGTTTGGGAACGGACCACTGAAAACTACCTGGTGCGTGTGACTGAACTCCCTGAGCGGGATTTCGATATGGGCCACTGGGATGACGAAGTACGAGACCAAACAATTTGCTCCATTCTGGAAGGGAAAGAGCGAGTTCTTGGCCTACGAGTTGAGGTACTCTCTCGTGAAAACGAGATAGTTCTGGGTGAAGATAGTCTGCACGGTTTGACCGTTGCCAGTGATGACAAGAGTTACGCTGGTTACAGACGAGAACTTCTCCGGGCTGCTATCCAGCAAACCAGGGACTTCTTCTCTCGCCACCTCAAAGCGGCATAATCAAGGCAGGGGGAAACCCCTGCTTTACTTTCCAAGTCTTTTTACTCATGGTAAAGCCATCAGTAAGCAGATTTTGTTCTCTCCGGAGAGCGAAAACGTGCGATAGCTGGTCGCCAAAAACAAACAGCAAATTAACGTTAATTTACTAATCCCTGCGGGAGTTTATCTCCTGCTGGAGATACCTCCCGTTTTTTCTGGAGGTATCCATGAATAGCAAATTCCAAAATTTTAAGCTGGTTTATCGTCAAGGTGGTCGTCGCTTAGAGCGTGTCTTTACAGACACTCTTTACGTGAATGTGAAGCGTGTCGCTGACTCGTTTCCCCCGACCGTTCTTTGGCGCATCTTGCCAGCGTAAAATTCGGAACCTTAAAGCTCGGCTTTGGCCGTGACCTTTCAATAACCCATGCGGGTACACTTCCCCGCACGGGGTTGGTGTACCCATTAACTTTGGAGTACACCTTATGAACCAATTAGCTAAATTGGACATCGCCCAAATCCGTCAACAAGCCATCAATGATGGACTGCTGGTGGACCAATCTTCCATCGGTAAGCAAGCTGGTTTCCTGACGAATGTGGCAGTGACCCCGGCAATTGTCGATGGTGTATTTGGTGCAGATGGTAAACACTCAGTAGAAGACTTCCTTTTCATGTTTTTGCAGCTTTGTGTTGCTCAAACAAAGGTCGCTTTTACCGACAACAAGAACTGGGGAAAGATTCGTCTTTACTACCCCATGCCTACTGTAGATGGCTTTTTCAAACCCACTGAGGTTGTGATTAAGTCAGATCCTGTAACCGCAGATGTCACAGTCATGATGGCCTCGGAAGAGGGCACCCATTTGTGCTTGTGATATTCACAAAATTCGCCTCCGTTTCGGGGGCGATCTTTTAAACCCCTTGCCGGGGAGTTCTCCCCGGCTGGGGAGCCTCCTTGGCACATCCTCCCAGTGTCGGGGTTTCCTTAAAACCCTGGCAACGGGGGGTTAAGGAAGCCTCGATGCTGGGGTTCACGCTAAGGAGAAAACCTATGTCTTACTACAAAGCTGACACCGTTCGTGAAGCGGCTAACGGAAACTGGCTATTCATCCTGGCGGCCCTAGCGCCCCATCTTGAACCAGCTCTCCGTAAACCAGGTCGTCATGTTTCTTGCCCTATCCACGGCGGGAAAGATGGCTTCCGACTGTTCAAGGATGCCCACCTGACTGGTGGCGGCGTATGCAACACATGCGGTGCTAATCATGATGGTTTTGAGTTGCTCATGTGGCTCAATAATTGGGACTTTAAGCAGTGCCTAAGCGAGGTTGGTGATTACTTGGGAGTTGAGAAAGAGCAACCCCAGTATCAACAATCTGCTGCACCGTCACGAGCTCCTGCCCAGGCCAAAGCGCCTGTTCAGCAAGAGCCTATGAAGGTAAACAACAAGGTTCTCGATTCCAAGAATCGCAAGAAATCCATTGCCGGTACTCTGATCGCCCACGGTAAAGCTCCCTACGAGCATAACGAAGACAATGAGCTTAGCTACTTTGCCTTCATCCGTGACAAGAGTGGCTTGGAACGCACCGTTTGGGGTGTGGATCTTGAAAGAGCCATTGGTGAAAGCGAGGCCAAGTATGGGGATGAGATCATCATGACAAACCTCGGGCGCGAGCCTGTAACTGTCGTCGTTGAAGTTAAAGACGATCAGGGGAATGTTGTGAGAGAACAACCTATGCAAACGCACCGCAACACTTGGTTGGTCGAACGTCGTGGCGCTACGGTAACGCAGTTCCGCGCTCGTTCAAACGGTGGTGTTGAACCGGTGAGTCACTATGTTGAGACGGCCCCTGTGGTCAATCACACGGTAGCAACTCCGGCACCGCAAGCACAATCTGCGGCAACACAACCCGAAGCGCAAAGCAGTGAAGTCAAGCCGAAAGTTGTTCCGATGTTTCGTGAACAACCCAAGCCTTGGCTGCTTGAGCTCCAAGAGGAAATGGAGAAGAGAATGGAGCGCGAACGCGCTTACAGTGCTCGTCTCCGTGAGAAAATCGAGAAGGTATGGAACGAGTGTTTACCGTTCTCCAGTCATGTGACTGAGCCAATGCGTCTGTACTTCAAAAACCGTGAGCTTCTGTTCAAGGTCGATGAAGTAGAAAAAACAGACTGTCTGCGGTTCAATCCGGCTATGGCCTACTACGACGAAGATGGCAATGAAGTTGGGAAGTTCCCGGCTATCGTCTGCGCTATCCGAGATGTGGAAGGCAATCTGGTAACGCTCCACCGCACCTATCTCACCCCAAACGGTAAGAAAGCTAAGGTCGGCAACGCCAAGAAAATGATGCCCATTCCGGAAGGTTTGGATGTCAATGGTGCGGCCATCCGCCTTGGTGAACCGACTGAGGGTATCCTGGGTGTTGCAGAAGGGTTGGAAACAGCTCTATCCGCTTATCGAGTCACTCAAATCCCGGTTTGGTCAACGGTCAATGCGACCCTGATGGAGTCCTTCGAGGTTCCGGAAGGTGTTCACACCGTACTGATCTGGGCTGACAAAGATAAGTCTGTGACTGGTGAGAAGTCAGCGAATGTGCTGAAAGCCAAGCTGGAGAAGCGCGGCATTCGTGTGTACATCCTGCTGCCTAAGCTCCCTATCCCGCCCAGAGCGAAAGGGATTGACTGGAACGATGTCCTGATGAGTCAGGGAAGCCTCGGCTTTCCAAATGCTCGCTACCTGCGCGATTTTATTGCGAGAAGGAGAGATGAGTATGCCCGTCATTGATGTCTCAAAGGTTGATACCACGCCTGGTAACGACGAAGTGTGCTCCTTCTCACCCCCTGAGGGGTGGGAGGGTGACTCTGCGGCTTACATTGAGCTTATGCGGTCTCGGTATCGTAATCTGATGCACTGCCAGAGAATGATGGTGACGGCTTCTTTCGCAAGAAGGGAGTCCATCCAAGTTACTGGTCCTTTTGCTGACGAAGCGACTAAGATCATTAACTCAATGAAAATGAACAAGGCAAAGCCGCCATCGGCTTTGTCTGCTTAAAACTTTAACCCTGAGGGGGTGTTCATGCCCTCTCGGGCATGATTCGCCTCCTCTTCAACTGTGGAGGTAATTATGAAAAAGTTTTTGCGTATTAAGACGTGGTTTGTGCGTCTTTTCTCTCCTGACAAGAAGACTCTGGGAGCTATCGGTGAAGACCTGCGTAAGGTCGCCGTAACAGCCATCGGTGTTGGTATTGTAGGATTGGCTGTATCTGGGGACACTATTACCGTCAAAGAAGCCGGTTTAGTGTTGTTTGTTGGGGTTATCCTGTGGATCTATGGTATAATCTTAACCAAGGTCAGCAATTCCTAAGGGGGTCAAATGGACGCTTTCACATTAGGTATGTTAGGGTTGCTTTTATTTTTCACTGTCGTCACTGGCGGCAGTCTGTATCTCTACCATGAGAAACAGAAAGAAAAAAAGCATCACAATGCCTAAAGAATAACTGCGAAAATGAACGAAAAGGCCAGCAATAGCTGGCCTTTTTTTATACTTGAAGTTTGATGTGTTACATGTCACGATAAGATAAGTGTGACATGTAACGGAAAAGGTGGTTTTTTGAAAGTATCCAATGAAGACGCTCATTCGACGTCAATATATCTCCTCAGAGCCGCTTCACGTCCAGCGTTTTGGCGTGACGTTCCCTTTGATAAGAAACTTGAAGCTGTGAATAGTCTGAATAGCATAGGACGCTCACCCTCAGAACTCACCGAATGGATTAATAAATATCTGACAGCAGAGCAAATTAATAAGCTCGGGACATCTATTAGGCAACGTCGCAGAAGGGGATATGGTGTTGGTAAAAGCATAACTATAAGCGATAACGCCCACAGGATTTTGAAGCGGTTGTCAGAAGTCGATGGTTGCAGTTTGTCAGAAGTGATCGAGAAACGCCTAGCCCGAGCTTATAAAAATACATGGGACCATAAATAGAGTGACACGAGGGGTTGCATTTTTAAAACCCGTGATAGCATCTAAATGAACCCAAACGAATAGGGGTGCTGGCGGCGATGCCGACCATTATCCCGACAATGGAGAAATAGACCATGATGACATTGACTACCGTCTCGAAGAAAACTTCAAATAATTCAGCCCTTGTATTCTGGCGCGTTGGTACAAAACGGAAAGGCATCCTTGATGTCCATATTGATTTTGACCACGAAGAAGCGGATCTTTTGGCTGAGCTCGTAGCCATTCGCTATCTGGCGCTGGACAAACAGGTTTTTTGCAGAGAGCCAGGTGCTGGTGCTGGTTACAAGCTGGTTGTATCTAAAGGCGCAATTAAGAAGCTGGCGCTGGGCAAATCCAGCAAGAAGTTTGCTTTCAAGTTTGCAGCTTGTCTCACCGGTCGCTTGAAAGGCGCAACCATTGAGGTTTCGCAGAGCATGGAGTTCATGGATGAGCCAGGGGAGGGGAATGTTGAGCTCCTCGATGTGGACAAGCAGGCCTATACCCAGACCCATGACGAAATCTCTACACCAGCCATTGGCCCCGTCTTGGTGACTCAACATGCCATCGATCAGTATCAGGCCCGGATAACCTCTGGAGACCCCAAAAAACCGTGGGCCTCACTCGTTGGCCGCCTCCAGCATCCAGAGCTACAGGTCCAGCCTTTTGACGAAAAGGTGGCTCGCCATAAAGCCAGAAAGTATGGCCGCGTCGATAACGTGGAAGTCTGGGGCCACCGCGATTCCAAATTCAAGTACCTCATGGTGATCAACGACGACAACAAGAAGCGTGTTCTCGTGACAGTGTTTGAACGAAATGAGTAAGAAAAGGGAAGTTTTTGATGAAAAAGGGGTTGATAAATAAGTATCAAAATTATGCAGCAACAGAAGAGGCATTTGCTGTTCTATTTGTTAGAAATAATCTTAGAAAGGCTTTGGGTCACTGGGTTGATATAACGGATTCTAGGCAGTACGAAATGTCAGATGATAAACTTCATTTCCGTTATGTTCGTGGCGGCCTGTTCAGGCGAAAAATAGATCCAATGTATCCTAAAAAGTCCATGTTCACCGTTGATGGTGTGTTTAATGAAAAAGCATACATATTGGCTGTTCGCGCTATAACATGGGAGACGGCGAAAAAAGATATTAAAAAACAAAAAGAACAAGGTGTTAAGCCATTGAGATTTAATATAAATGGAATCGTCTACGACAAGAACAAAGACAAGTTTTTCATAGATGAAACGCCACCAGAGATTAGAGTTCTTGAAAAAAACCTTTCTGATCGCACTAATCCATTGTGGGATAAGGCAATGGGTTATATGGCTTCGCCTGAATTTGTTTATAAAATCAAAAATATAAGTATATATAAATAACTTTGAGAGGTAACTGATGCCTGAGAACTTCATTTCTCAGCTCTTAGGGGGCGTTTTGGCTTCACTGATAAGCGAACCGTTAATTTGGTTGCTTTTTGCGGTAGCGGTCGCTGCGTTTTTTGTCAGAATGTATTCACGAAACATCAAGGGGCGGTTCGGAGAGTGGGCGTTATCAAAAATACTGCACAACCGATGTGGGCAGGAGTGCGTTGTTTTGGATGATGTCACACTGGTGGTTTCAGAAGGGGATACGACGCAGGTAGACCACATTGTCATTGCTCCAACCGGAATATTTGTCGTCGAGACAAAGTTCTATAAAGGCCGGATTTATGGCAAGGAATCGGATAAGCAGTGGACCCAGAAAATCTTCAAGAGCACCTATAAGTTCCAGAATCCGTTTCGTCAGAACTACAAGCATGTGAAGGCTATCGAGGCTCTTCTTCCTAACGTCGGGTTGGCAAACATTCATTCCTTGGTTGTCATGCTCGGGGAATGTGAGTGGGCAAGCAAAGAACAACCAGCAGCTCTCTTCACTTCAGGGTGGAAAGCGGCGGACTACATTAACGACATGATTGCCAGTGGACAGAAGGTGCTCGATGTCGAAGAGGCCTCTGCGAGGCTCCAGAGTCTCAGGCTTCAACGTGGTTTGAGGACTAACCGAGCTCACATTGAGAATCTGCGACGGAACAACGAAGTCTAACAACGCAACCCTGCAACCATACTTTGCACCATCAGCGCAAACATAGCTTTACTGCTCTTCATTCCCTAAAAGGGCAGAAACGCAGTCGCTGAAAACGACCCACCTACCTGAAAATGGCTCCAGTGCAACAACTGGAGCTGTTTATGAGATCGAGACCTACCCTTTCACTGATGCGAAACCTACGGTCATTGGCCGTGGTGGTGCTCGCAACCTTGCCGTGCATCGCTTTTGCACAATGGCGGGTTGTGGCCGTGAGCACCGAAGTAGATGCAATGCGCTTCAACACCATCATGGACGCGCATTCCTTCATGAAGAGCTACCGCATTGAAGAGGAGAAGGGGTACGGAGAGTTCGTCAGCGAAAAGCTGTATCCGGTCGAGGGATATGGTGATGGCCGCTACACCTCCAGGATCTGCTTCAAGTACGTTGGCGGGACCGCAAGCTATGACCCTGAAACCTGTACTGGTGGAGCATACTGGCGGTCAACCTACATCCTGCCGGGCGAGATGGACAACACTCCATTCCTGGACAGGGATCTCGGGTTTCCATCAACAGCCATGTGTGTGGGGAACCCCATCCATCTCGGCACCGGCAACAAGTTCCAGGCTGAGCTGGATTATCAAAGCGGCGGTTCAGACCCGCTCACTTTCACCAGGTACTACAACAGCCATCTTCCGGATGAAGAGATCGGCGGCTGGCGGCATACCTACTCGCGGAGCGTCGAGGTTAACGCCTCGAAGTACGGTGAGAACATGGTTGTCCTGCACCGGCCAGAAGGGCAGGAACTCGCCTTCTACAACTTGTCCTCTGTCTGGGTGCCAACTTGGAAAACCGATGATACCTTGACGAAGGAGGCAACCGGCTGGCGCTACACCCAATCTGACGGGGTAGTTGAGGCCTATGATGAAACCGGACGACTGACCGGCATCGAGAAGCCCAACGGCAATCACATCACCCTGAGCTATCTGAATGGAGAGCTCTCCTCGATCACTGACGGCTTTGGCCGCACCATCCAGTTCCAGTATCAAGATGGCCGCATGGTCAGTTTCACCGATCCTGCTGGTGGTAGTATTCAGTACCAGTACAACAGTGCTGGCAAGCTGGGGGAAGTGATCTATCAGGACAATACGAGCCGCAGCTACCTCTACGATGACCCGAACGCACATGGTTTGCTCTCTGGGCTGGTGGACGAGAACGGCAACCGTTTCGCCACATGGGGATATGATACTCAGGGGAGAGCGGTTCTAAGCGAACACGCCGGGGGCGCAGAGAAAACGCAGGTAAGCTACAACGCTGACGGAAGCGTTTCTGTCACCAACGCACTCGGCCACGTTCAGCGATACACCTACAGCCGTCACAATGGGATGCTCAAGCCTGATGTTGTTGAGGGTGCGCCGTGTACCGGCTTTGTGGGAGGCAAGGAAACCTACGTCTACGACAGCAAAGGTCTCGTCTCCAGCATTACTGATCGCGCTGGGCAGAAGCGCATGTTCACCCATAACGACCGGGGATTGGAAACCACCCAGATAGACCAGGACGGGGGCAAGGTTACGACCGACTGGCTTCCTTCCAAGTCGCTCCCGGCAAAAATCACAGAACCAACCAGGATCACTGAGCTCACCTACGACACTCATCTTCGGGTGATAAGTCGCAAGGTCACTGATCGCAGCTCGGGCGCTTCCCGGACATGGACGTACACCTATGCCCCTGTTGGTACAGGAAAGCCGAGCCTGTTGGCCTCGGTTGATGGTCCTCGCACCGACGTCAGCGATGTGACGACATTTGACTACGATGACCAGGGCAACTTGATCCGGACAACAAACGCGCTGGGGCAGGTGATGCAGTTTGGTGACTACGACTCGAACGGTCGCGCCGGGACCATTCAGGGTGTCAACGGTGTAACCCAAACCCTCACCTATGACGCCAGAGGAAGACTTGTTAGCTCCACTGGACCAGAAGGCACCACGGTCTACAACTATGATGCTGTGGGCCTCCTGAGCTCGCTGACCAAGCCAAATGGTGCAACCGTCAGCTATGAGTACGACGCTGCACATCGGCTGGTGGCGGAAACAGATGCACAGGGCAACCGGCGCGAGCTTGAGCTCAATGACCTCGGGAACCCAGTAGAAGAGCGACTGCTCGATGCGCTGGGCCAGACCCGTTGGATAGAGCGCCGGATCTTCAACGAAATCGGCTGGCTCTCCAGTGTCTCCGATGCCTATAGCAATCAGTCATCGTTTTCCTACGATGTGGTGGCAAACCTGATACAGGAGACCAGTCCCTCTGGTAACACACACTCCTACAAGTACGACGGCTTCCATCACCGGACACAAACGACCGATCCACTCGGGAAGGTCACGCAGGTGCTCTACAAGGATACCGGCGATGTTTACCGTGTCTCCGACCCTCGTTCGCGCCTGACCTACTACAGCTACAACGGCTTTGGCGAAGTGACTCAAGTCCGGAGCCCGGACACCGGCACCACCGACATTACCTATGACGAAGCCGGTAACGTGGCAACGCGCAAGACGGCCAAGGGACAAACCACAAGCTACAGCTATGACGCGCTGAACAGGATCATCGAGACCTCCAGCGATGTCGCTGGCGAATCGCCAATTCTGTACGGGTATGACGAATCAAGCTCACCATACGGCATAGGCCGCTTGACCTCAGTCGATGATGGCAACGGTGTCCGGAGATATGGCTATACACCCGAAGGATGGCTGGCTTACGAGACCTGGGAAACCCACGGGCAGAGCCTGACTACCCAGTACCAATACGATGGTGCAGGCCTCGTCACGAAGATCACGTATCCCAGTGGCCGTGAGGTCTCCTACACCCGTGACTCAGCCGGTGACGTCATCGAGGTGGCAACGACACAAGCAGGCACCACAACAAGCCTGGCAAGCCAGATCGAGCGAGCGCCCTTTGGCCCCGTCACCAGTATGGTAAGAGGCAATGGAATTTCTGAAAGTCGTTCTTTGGATCTCAATTATCGAGTCACCGGCATCGACGCTACTAGGGTGCATTCGCTGGTATATCGGTACACGCCAGACTCGTTGATTTCAGCCATAGACGACAATCTCAGCTCATCAGTCAATCAGTCACTCGGTTATGACTCGGTTGGCCGCATCACCTCTGCTGAGGGGCTCTATGGCGTTTTGGGCTATAGCTATGACGCCACCGGCAACAGGACCTCGATCACGACCGATGGCCTGAGCCAAAGCTACACCATCAACTACATGAACAACTGGTTGGTGAAGGCCGGGCAAACCTCCAGAAGCTATGACGCCAATGGCAACCTGACGAAGCAGGGGGCGGATACCTTCACCTATGACAGCCAGAACCGGCTGGTGGCCGCAACGGTCGCGGGAGTGACTGTAAGCTACACATACAACCATCTGGATCAGCGTGTAACCAAGACCCTAAACGGGCATACCCGGCTGCTGGTTTACGACCTGGCAGGAAACCTCATCGAGGAGCTGGACGCGGCCACTGGAGACGTGCTGGCGGAGTATGTCTGGCTCGATGGGACACCCTTGGGCTTTGTTCAGTCAGGACAGACCTACCAAGTCCACGTCGATCACCTGGGCACCCCGAAGGCGCTGACCGATGCAAGCGGCCAAGTGGTTTGGAAGGCGAGCTACAGCCCCTTTGGTAAAGCCAGCATCACCACCCAGGGGCCGACCTTCAACTTGCGGTTCCCAGGACAGTATTACGACGCGGAGACCGGGCTCCATTACAACTGGCATCGCTACTATGACCCAGCACTTGGCCGTTACTTACAATCAGACCGCCTTGGCCTGTTCGATGGGGTGGATACCTATGGGTATGTTCGCGCAAACCCTTTAAGGCTAATTGATCCTACTGGGGAATATGGGCTCGCGGGTGCGGCCTATGGACTGATCTCTGGGGGAATAGGTGGCTACATTTCAGGTGGGTGGCAAGGCGCATTAGCTGGAGCTGGCACTGGTGCATTAGTTGGTTTCGTTAATATATTTGGAGCACACTCTGCCGGAGCGGCGGCTGGTGCGGGTATAGCCAGCCTGCTTGGTCAAAGTGCTGGTCTATATGTTTCAGGAAAGGATGTTACTGATTACTGTAATTATGATTTTTCCGCTGTGGCTGGAGCTGCGCTGGGAGGGGCTTTAGGAGGACCTCTAGGAAGTACAATAGGGCGTTATATTAGCCCTTATCGCTTTACAATCATTGGACGTCCATTAAGTTCATCAGGGATAAATAAAATTCCGGGAAATACTGTTGGCTCTGTGGTTGAAGGTGTTACCGTTGGCTCGGGTGAATTATTTGGTAAGGGGTTTTAATATGATGTGGATTGTTACGGCCATGTACTTTGTTGTTGTATCAGGTCTTTTATTAGTAGGGTTCGTTGTTTATGGGAAAACTCTATTTTTCCTGGGTAGGTCCGGTGCCTTTGCTAAATATGTGGGGGGGGGTATTGTTTACGTGTTGTTTGCGTGTGTATTGGTTGCACCGTTATTTATTGCCCCCGTGTTTATCAATGGGTGGCGTGAAGCTTTTAATTCTAATGTGGTTTATGCAGTTTATTTTATGGTGCTTTTTGTTTTAGCAGCATTGCCGGGTGGGCTGTATTTCAAAAAGAATTTCTTATCTCGTCTGAGAAGGCTTGGCTACTTTAAGAAAAGGCAGTATTGAGAACGGCTTGAAATATTGCCACCAGCGGTTAAGCCTGCTGGTGGCGTAGATGTGCTCTATGTTTACGGCCTCGATGGCGAGTTATTGGCCGATGTAGCTCTGGGGACTGTTTATGGAAATCAATAGTTGGTTCGATTTTATTATATACACAATTTATTTTTTTGGGGTGGTGGTGATTATCCTACCTGTAGGGGCTATTTTTCTTTGGTTAACATTGAAGAACCTAATAAAAATGAGACTACCTAAATATGAAAGAAAGCACTACAAGTATTTCTTGGCAAGAAACGTACTTGAAGTATGTATTGCTGGGGGGGGTTCCGCTATTTTTTCTGTTTGGTATTTGTTTTTTGCTAAAGGCGGAAATTTATTTCTCTATCCAATGGAAGTAATGACATTTTTTTTAGGCAGTTGATGGTGTGGTTCAGGCTCTGGCGTTGGTCCTGTCAACGCCAGCGGCCAAGTGGTTTGGAAGGCAAAATGAAGAATGAATATCGAAAAATTGAATCCACACTAGAGCTTTTGCTGATGGCGCTTTCTGATTCGTTTTCTGAATGTGAAAGTATAGAAGTGCAAGAATTTATTGATGTGGGTGAGTATGGAATCGCACTAGAAACTATCATTGACATTATTAATGAAGAGTCAAAGAACATAACAAATGAAGCTGAGTTTCTGATTGAAAAAGCAGGGAGGATAATGAATATGGATACTACATCCATTGTGGATAAGATTTCAAAACATATAGATAAAGAATAAGATGAAAAAAACCGATTTGAAATATAGAGCAGTATATCTGCTTGGATTTCCGTTAGCTGGAGCCCTTATAGGAATTGCAGTGTTCGCTTTATTAAATTATGTGAATGGGCCTCTAAGCAAATTCGCCTTATATCTGTCCGTTGGTGTTTGGGGGGGGTATGGAGTGTTCTCAGGAATCTATGGATACTTAAATCTAAGGAAAATATTAAAGTTAAAGAGAGCTAATGAGGAATCCAGTGATTAATTACGGCTCACATGGTTCTGCTATTGGATCAGCTTTGGGGACGGCTTATGGAAATCAATAACTGGGTGGATATGTTTTTATATACATTTATGACAGTTGGCGCTGTGTTTATTGCGCTTCCAACAGGGATAAGATGTATATACGTTGGATGCGTGGCTTTATTCAAACATCGGGTGATCAAGTTCGATAATAGGAGCAGGCTTACTATTTATGCGAGAACATCATTAGAAATGATTCTTGCAGGAATATTCTGTGTGGCAGCGTCTGTTTGGTTTCTGTTCTTCGATAAAGGAGGGCACCTATTCCATTACCCAGCGGAAGTGATGAGATTCTTCTCCGGAACATAAGGCGGGTGATGTTGGTGCCGGTTGTGGCTAACCGACACCAGAGGCCAAGTGGTTTGGGCGGCGTATTGGAGCTGAGTGAATGTCGGGTGGTATTGGCATGAAAGCATCGTTTGTACTGCGAATGGTCGCACTGGGTATATCTGTTTCATGGGTGCTTTTTTTATCAATCCCAGCTTTTGGGGTGATGCACGAACTGGGCTTCTTTACTCTGGGAAGGCACGAATTGGGCCGCATCATATACCCTCTATTGGCCGTTGCTCCGCTGTCAGCTCTAGCGTCTATTTTAGTGAAGTGCAAGCACTGCGGGGGAACACCTTTGCATGTTGGGAGAAGGGATAATCGCTTTCTGTCAATTAGAGTAAAAAGCATCGGTTCGATATTGTTTACACGCTCTTTTAGGTGCCCACACTGCGGAGGAAGGTTGTAGCGTGAAGATATTAAGGAATGAATACGATTACCGGAAATAGGAATACTAATGAAGTCGGAAGAATTTATTGAAGCAGTCAAAGATGTTGTAAAAAATGCGGCCATTGAAGATGTCATAAGCAACCTTGAATCCCCTCCGGGTAGAAGAGTGAGCAAAACTGAGTCTGAGCGCTCTGAATGGTATAACCGGCTCAAGGAGGATGAAAAGGGCAATGTCAATGCCGTAATTGAGAGCGCTGTAAATGAGGCCATCTTTGGACTTCTTGCTGTTCTGGACGGAGTTAGGCCCATCTGTCCAGCCCACAATAGCAACAAAGGCGAGTTGGTTCTGATTTATAGAGACCAACAAGGGGACTCGGTTTTGAATGCCCCCGATAAGATAGGATTGCACGATCTTTACAATTCTTAGGGGGTTAAAGGTCGAAAGCCTGCGCCAAGACACTCAGTTGACATGGATGGCTACTGGGAAAACACTGGGACAGAAATGGAATCCTCTAATTAGTGTACTTGACAGGGTTCCATATACATGGAAAGGGACAGTAACAGGAGCCGCAGCAGGTGCGGGAGCAGGAGAGGTTTTAGGTTCAAACGGAGGGTGTAATTGTGGTAATTAAGAATTTGATAGATAAGCTGATATATGGTGGAGATAAGAAGCTACGTGAATATGAAGTCGTAGTGTTGAGGGCGTTTCGAGATGCTCTAAATGAAGATCAGAAGAATAAACTTGACTGTCAAATTAAGTTGTTGTGCAAAGTCCAAAGATGGCATGGTGGAAAAGTGACAGCATTTTTCGACATAAACGATGAAATGAAGCAATGCTGGCCGAAGAATATTGCTTTATTTCCAGATAAAGAGATTGTCGCCAAAATAGAGGGGGTTTTAGGGGGAAGAAAATTTACGGCAAGAATAGAGTTTTACAAAGGCTACTTACTTTATATTAAGTTCTCGCAAGATATGAACCTCTTCGGAAAAGAAACTCGGGAAAGCATTGGTGCAATTGGTGACTTCCTCGAAATAAATCTGAGAGGGGGATGCCAAGTAAAAAAAATCACAACCATGTTTAATGATGAGGAGTGATCTGGAAAGGCAGCGTTGAGAGCAGTTGGATAAATTGCTACCAATGGAGGGTGTGGTTGTGAGTGAAGTGAATAACATGGTTCTCATTGTTCAAAAGGAAAATGGTGATTTATGTCCGTGCTGTGGGTTTCGCACTTTCGATGATAGTTCTCGCGGTAACTACGAAATATGCCCTGTGTGCTACTGGGAGGATGATCTTAATCAAGAGGTAGACCCAAATTATGAGGGTGGTGCAAATGGTATCAGCCTTAGCCAGGCTAAGAAAAACTATAGGGAAATTGGTGCCATAAAAAATGAGCTCGTGAAATTAACTAGAGAGCCTTTGGATAATGAAATCCCTTAGTGTTGCTCGCAAAAGGAATTGAACGACACATGAGAGAGACGCAAGGAAATAACCAAGAAAAATGAGCATGGAGGAACCCAGGTGATTTGGTGGGAAAAAACAGTTGAATACGCTTTTGTGCGGTCATGTCTATTGGACGGCAATATGATAACCCCATTTGATGGAAATCATGAAGTAATGGGTGATGCAATGATGAGTCACAGAAATAAGTTGATCCTTATTGAGTTCAAGAGGGATCTGTCGCTATGGAGAACAGAGCAGATCAAATTTAGAGATTACAAAGAAGCAAAAGCGGAACTTGAAGGAGATGATTCTCACCACTTTATCGTGGCGGGATCACAACAAGGAGAAGGTGCTATCTTGGTGGCCCAAAACTATTTTTCGAGCCGTCCTTCCTCACTAAAAAATATGCTTGAAGCTGCCGTCGATGAAGAAACAATGTCCCGGTATATTTTAAGGCTGATAAAGCACAAGCTAAATGGTGAGGCGTCAGGAAAGAAAAGTATATTAGTTTCTAGTAATGCCTGCCTTTATGGCGTAAATGAGCGAGGTGTTATAACCACAACTCTTACTCTGGATAGCTCTTGGCTAGACATTGCTATTAATCATGTTCGAGGAAAGATGGGCATCAAAGTGCAAAAGGTTCAGGATAAGCCTATTAAGCACAGAGGTCATGATCTCACTCTATAGGGGGCTTCATTTTGGTGGAGGGAGAAATTAGCTATGAAATATTTAAAGGTGAGATGGGTACACACTTTCCATGATGAACCTGCGCTCATGTACAGCGAGTTGGATGATCATCGTTTTGAGAAAAGGAAGGTCGAAGTCTTTCCGAACGGAGAGTATGGATATGCCTCTGATAAAAAGACGAAAGGAACGACACGTTTGTCTGAAAACGAAATCCCTATGGAAGTTGAAATATCATGCGACCCTCAATTTCAAATAGAGGCAACCACAAAAGATGAATTTGAGAGCGTTTGGCTGAAAGCCACACAACGATAAACATATAGACGCCGATGCCAGCGGCCAAGTGGTTTGGAAGGTGAGCTACAGCCCCTTTGGCAAAGCAAGCATCACCACCCAGGGGCCAACCTTCAACCTGCGGTTCTCCAAGGTAAATGTGAGCCCAACAAATACAAAACACCATTGGAGTATTTCTATGACCAGTAAAATTAAACATCACTGTAGAGTATGCGGTCTTTTCCACGAAGATCCACCTTGGGGCGAAGATGATAAAACACCTACATACGAAATATGTTCATGCTGTGGAGTGGAGTTCGGTTATGGCGATACCACGCTCGAAAATGTACGAGCTCTAAGAGGCGGCTGGCTCTCTAGTGGATGCGAATGGTTAGAGCCTAGTGATAAACCCAAAAATTGGGATGCGGAAGAACAAATCAAGATGATTCCTGAACATTTTAAGTAAGTGAACCCTGCTGGCGTTGGGCATTTCAACGCCAGCAGCCAAAAGGTTTGGAAGGCGATTTTGATGAAAACTTATAAACGTTGGATGTGGTTTTTGGGAACTATTTACTTCCCGTTCTTATTTGGATCTGTGTTGATAGGGTGGGTTGTGGGCTATGGCGGTCAAAAATTGGCATTGATTTTAGGATTGCATCAAACGAACCAGCAAAATGAAATGGTGTTTTGGGTTTTTTTGGCGATAGGTGCCGTGATTGGTGTGATAGGTTCAACTATGTCCTTAATCGAGTTCTGCCACAGTAAACGGCGGTGAGTAATGACTAGAAATAAAGCAATTGCGGCATATTTGATCTGCCTGCCAGCTTTGGGTGGTGTATTTGGACTCCTTTCCTATGTAGCGTACAGGCTAATAAATGGAAATGATTCCATGTTTGTATTTGTGATGATGATGGCTGTATGGGGAGGTTTTGGAGTCTTTATCGGTGCTTATGGTGTTTTTCAGACGATTCGAACAGAAAAGAAAATCAATGAATTTAGGGGTGGAGGTGGAAAATAGGTCTACGCGAACGTTTCTGGCGTTGGTATTGCCAACGCCAGCGGCCAAGTGGTTTGGAAGGCGAACTACAGCCCGTTCGGTAAGGCCAGCATCCCTATCTTTCACATGTGAAAGTTGCTTCTTTCGTTCCTTTATGCGCCCCAAAAGGGCAACTTGAGACGAGTGCTTTCTTAATAATCAAAGTGATAAATGAGATTCCTAGTGAAAAATTAATGAGTTATTCTTGGTACAGTAGGGCTGTCGCTCGATCTTGAAAAGGGGGATTTCAAAACAATGAAAAATATGAAGGTAATAGCTTTGATAATGGCCGTAGCCGCATCTGGTTCGTCAGTCCACGCCGCGACATTACCGGCCAGTGAGGTGGACGCATACATACTTGCGATGAACACCATGTCACCTATCACTGCAAAGTACACCATTCAGTACAAGCAAGCGGTTGAGCAGAAATGCAATACAGCCCTGAGCGTTGAGCAGCTCAACTCAAAGGCATTCACCAATGTTGTCCAGGCAATGGTGAGTAGTGAGACCGTCGATATAATGGGGCTGGATGCTGCTGGTGGATCACTCAAGGATACCCTGTCTGTGATCGGCAAGAACGTCACATGTAGTGACCTGAACGCGCCATTTAAAGCGCTCCTGGATGATAAAGACTTCACCCGAAAGCATCAGCACCTATCGAAGGTCTTGCATACGTGGGATGAGGTGGTTTCGCAGAGCAAACCTTGAATAATAAAAAGGAGCCTAACTGGCTCCTTTTTTAATGGGGATGATGTTACGTTCGTGGACGTTATTTTCACTCGGGATATGTAACGTTGAAAAAGGCGTACCGACAAGAGAGTGGTCACATAGCTCTCCATAATAGATAAGCGACAAAATCTCTTGCTCGTTGATTTTTCCCACTTTAAAAAGGTAATTGATTATTGCTGTATCCAGTAGGTCGTGACACCCATTAAGCAGGTCCACGATATTTGCCGCAGCTTCATTTTCCTCTCCGTCATCTCGATCAGCTGATACCGATTCAACCCAATCCTCAAGGCTTTCATGTTCCTCAGCCAGTTGTATTTGTCGGCACTCCTTTTCAATGAGGCTAGTAATCGCTTCATTGAGCATTCCGCCATGCGTCGGAATATTGAGAACAACACCAAACCCCGGGATCTTCTTTTGAATGGGTTTTGCTTTTATTGGGGCTGATTTAAGCCAAAGGAAAAACCAAATTCCTGAGTTTATTTCTTCCGGCTTAACCTGATTGGCCGCAAGGAACTTGGAAACTTCGTTATAGATTACGCCGCCTGGCGCGGCCATCTCGTAAATACCGGCCATCAGATCTTCAAGGCTCTTATACATATTATTTCTCGCACCTGCACATGATGTGTTCACTATCGTTGTTAAGCGTTTTTTCAGCAAGTATGTTCCAACGCAACATCTTATACCATTCCGTTTAAATCTGTAAAATTATCGTATTACCGTAATTATCATAATTACGGTAAATAAATTGAATTTTCTCTATTGTTGTTCTACTTATTAAAATGTTTCTTTGAAAAAGTAGAGTTTTTGAAATAGGATAGGTGGTGGAGAATGCCAACTTTATACGAGGAACGAGATCAGTGATTTTTGATGTAAGAGCAGCCTTCGAGGTAGCGCTCCAGACGGACACCCACCTGGTACTTATCGATCTGGATCAGGGAGCATCAGTTACGAACGATGCGGAAGCGGTAATCGCCTGGTTGGCCGCAAACCTCGAAGGTGGAATTGGAAAACGTAAGGTGTACTACCGGGACACCTATGAACGATTTGATGAGCTCAAGGTTAATGCTGGTACTTTTGCCGGTTTTTCTCCTTGTAGCGAAGGCCAGCAGATCGCCTTGGCTAAGATGCTGGACAAGTAACCCTGTACGGAGAACTCGATGTTAAATAAGAACAAATTTGAAAAAGTGTTAAAGAGAATCCTCGATAAGAACTTTGAGCGCTGCTCTATTTGCAGGAAACCATTCCCTGGACCGTGCCATACTTTTGCGGGTTTGGATTCGGACAATAAAGTTCAGAACGTAGGTTCTTGCTGTCGGACCAGTATTGTGGACTTGCGGCATGGAGGTGTGTATACGACCGCTCCTGTAGATACTCAAGAGGGGCAAAGTCAGGTGCGTGAGCTGCTCGCAACGCATCCTTGTAAGGAGATGATGGGACATGCTTAGCAAAAAAGTCTTTTTTATCAGTCAAGCGGAGGCCGAAAGACTGGAGCCGGTTCCCGGTGCGGCCATGATCTCCATAACTGACCCTGATAAGTCCCCTGCTACGCTTGGTGCCTGGGAGCTATTGTACCGTGACAGCTTCTACGACGGAGGCTATTCCGAGAACACCATCTACACGATGAAGTCAGCGTTCCGGATGAATTACGCATCCTACATCGACTCGTTCCAGGCTGAAAAGCTGTCCACCTTCCTAGATGGATTGGTTGGTAGCGGTATCGATCAGATATTCGTTCATTGCTACTACGGTGAATCCAGAAGCGGAGCGGTAGCGCTGTACCTACAGAACAAACATGGTTTCACTCCGAACAAGCCGATCACCAAGCCCAATCGAACAGTTTACGAATTGCTGTGCGCTCCGACCAAGTATGAATCACTGATACAAAGCTACGAAACGCAACATATTGAGAGGGAAACCCCTCTCCACCTCAAAATATGGGATTTGGTTCTCGTGGCGGTCGGCCTTAGGAGGTGATTTTGTACAATACGAACAACGACAAAGAAGGGCCAATTCCACTTACAGGAGCCCCTGTTCCGTTAGAACAAAGCGTCCGTAGTGAGTTGCTGCCATCATCGAGTTCTCTCCAGAACATCCATGACAACCCTGCCATCGCCTATCTGTTGAGTCTTGGCTCAAAGCGAAGTAGGCAGACTATGGGCTCATTCCTTAATATTGTCGCCAAGATGATCGGGTTTCAGAACCTTCGTGATTGTGCATGGAGCTCAATGAGGAGGCACCACATTTTGGCCGTGCTCGAAATGCTAAGCGATTCAGGTAAAGCTCCGGCAACCATCAACACCTATCTCGCAGCGCTGAAAGGTGTAGCTCTTGAAGCGTGGACGATGAAACAAATAGACACGGACAGTTTCCAGCACATTAAGCAAGTGCGCTCTGTGAAAGGGTCCAGGCTACCCAAGGGCAGAGCCCTTGAACGCCATGAAATTCGCAGTCTTTTTTTTACATGTGAAAGCGACCTAAGCTCCAAGGGGGTGCGTGACGCGGCTATTTTGGGGGTTCTTCTCGGATGCGGTTTACGTCGTTCTGAAATTGTCGCCTTGGACATGGTGGACATGATTTATAAGGACCGAGCTCTCAAGGTGCTTGGCAAGGGCAACAAAGAGAGAATTGCTTATGTACCTGGCGGTGCATGGAAAAGACTGGAGAAGTGGGTTGAAGAGGTTCGGGGGGAGCATGAAGGTCCTCTTTTCCCGAGGATAAGGCGATTTGATGATGTGACAGGAGAGAGGATGTCTGATCAGGCCATCTACCACATTCTGGAAACCAGAAGAGTCGAAACAGGTCTGGAAAAGTTCGCCCCTCACGATCTTCGGCGTACCTTTGCCTCCTCGATGCTGGATAACGGTGAGGACATTGTGACCGTGAAGGATGCTATGGGCCACTCAAGTATCGCCACCACCCAGAAATATGACAGACGTGGTGATGAACGTTTGAAGAGAGCAAGCCAACGCCTCGATCTAGCGGATTAACAACATGAATGATGAAGAACTCGAACTCGCCAGAGCCGATGCCATAAAAGACGATAGATGCTTTTCAAAGGGGCGGCTCAGGGATGAATTTAGGATGAAGCCCAAGCCCGGAGTGGAGCCTGTTTCGTTCTACAAAAACGGGTATGGCAGACAATTTGGCGTGTTCCGTATTGCTGATTGCGAGCCAATGAAGAGCAGGGCCTGTTCACCGGCCTCAGAAAAACAAATCAGGGCTCAGCTTATCCTATCTATCAAAGCAAGAATGCGTAGCAACCTAGCAAAAGCATCGGTTGTGGCTGAAACATGGGTAAACCTGGAGCCCATAGTTCTCGACACTGAGACGACCGGCCTTGGTGAAAGAGACCAGGTGATAGAGTTGGCTGTCACAGACATCTGGGGCGATGTTCTACTGAACACCAGGTTGCGGCCAACCGTGAAAATTTCCCCTCATGCAATGGATGTTCATGGAATCAGCGAGGCGGATCTGACGAATGAGCCTATGTGGCCTCAAATTGCGCCAGCTCTTGCCCAGCTTCTCTCTGGCCGACATGTAGTGATATTTAACTCCAGTTTCGATAGCAGGCTGTTGAGGCAGACTGCCGGTGCATTTGGAGATCATATGCCTTGGTGGGAAGAGAAAAATTTGCTGTGTGCGATGACGCTGGCGTCTGATGCCTTTGGTTCAACCAACCGGCACGGCACTATCTCGCTTGCGGATGCAACCTACCAAGCAGGCGTGGTTTGGAAAGGTCGAGCCCATTCAGCAGCGACCGACGCCATTGCCACCGCCGATCTGGTGACAGAGATAGCAAAAGTCCAACGTAATCTCGTGGTTCAGCTCCAGGAGCTTCAAAGCAAAGGTAATTTGGAATGACAGAACAATCCTACGGCGAAAGCCTGAAATTTTTCTCAGACTGGCAGAAAGACCCGGCGAAACGTACCGGCATTAATGTGCAACACACGCTAACCAGAGGTGATTATCCTACTGTCAGCATCGAGATTGCACCGATCAGGGCGTCGGGGTCCAGCCCAGACTGGAAAAGCAAGATCACAGTGCAACTCACTCGTGGCGAGCTGACGGCGTTTTGCTGTGTTCTCTTTGGCTTGCGTAGCAAGGCTGAGGGTTCATATCACGGTGACTCGAAGAACAAGAGCTTTGCGGTTTACAACAACGGCAAAGCCGGTGTTGCAATCATTCTCAGCGAGAGAGGCAACCAGCTCCAGAATTTTATCAATGATGACGACCGGATGGAGCTTGCAGTTTTCGCAGTTCGCCAGCTTTCCAACGCATGGAAAGTTACCCCTTCTGATGCCATCGCGCTGCTACGCCAATCAGCGTGGATGGACCGAAATTTGTCCTAATCGAGCAAATCTAGGCACCCTAAAAGTCGTCCTATAACCACAAAGTTAGACCATCATGCAAAGTGGGGTATAATGGGTGCCAGCCCCACCCCCGCAGTCCCACTCAGCCACATTTCTGGCCTGACCCGCGCTTTTCTTCTTTCTCTCTTTTTCTCTCTCTTTCTCAATCTAATCTCACACACGAAGGTCAAACAGGACACCCGCCGAAGCGAAGCGGAGGCGTATTCTTGCTTCCTCCCCTCGTTGCATGATGGTCTAATACTGTCTACTATGTAACCAATGATCTGTTAGAACAAACCCACACACAGGCGGCAACATGGCTAAAAACTTCATTTCAGAACAATTCTCGGCCATGTGCCGGGACTTAACGAACCTGTCTTCCATTATCAAACGACTACCACCACGGTACGCAAAAGTTGCGGCCATCCCCCCTACCAGAAAGGGAATGGAGAATGAGCGTATCAACAATATTGTCGTGACGGAACAAATAGGACGCGAAGCTCTTGAACTCGCAGCGCATAGCTACAAAGATCTGCACATCAACCCAGACTATTCGCAGAAGTCCGCCAGGCGCACAGTGGGGGTCCTATGGTTCTCCCCTTCCAAAGTCGGGCTGGCTGCTGAAATTGCTGCAACAGTTGATCGTATCAATGCGGCCAAAGCCGGTATAGAAGAGTTCATTATCTCTACATACCCCTCCAGGCAAGAGCGGTTTGAAGCACTTCGAGTAGACTGCCCTGGAGTAATGACACTTCACCTTTACAGGCAAATCCGATGCTATTCCAGTGGCGACATCGACTCTATCCGCTTCACCTGGCAACGGAAGGACTCTTTAAAGAAGCCTGTGAAAGAAGAACTCTTGCAACGAATAAGAGAGGAGCTTGAACGCTCTGGTGCTGACTATCAGCTTCCCCTTGAACAACTTATCCAGAGGATAGTCAGCACTCCAGAGCCTTACCTCCGGGAGCGAAGGGAGGTAAAAGTGCAGCCGGTAGCAAACGTCATGGCCGCAGGCGTACTCAAAACCGTTACCGCGCCCATGCCCCTGATTCTGCTACAAGACAAGGATGTTGAGCTCAAAATGCTTCGCAGCTTCGACGCATCAGAACAGCGCAAAACACGATCAGATAAGTCGGCTTCTGAAATCCTTGGCACCTTTGGCGGCGTCACCATCGAATCTACCCCTGAGTAAACGTGACCATGTAACAAAACCCTTCTCAGCACGGAAGGGTTTTATCCAGACGAAATAATTTCAATCTATCTTGGGGTCGTCTCAGAAAACGGAAAATAAAGCACGCTAAGCCGGATGCAGTGGTCGCAGCGGCCGGAACTTGCCTGCGCCGATCTTGGCGCTGCTGCGCCAGAGGTAATCGCCGGTCAGGTTGATGTGCTCCCAGCCGAGCGGCGACAGGTATTTCAACAGGCCGTCATCGACCGCTTGACCGTGGCCGCGTAGTGCGTTCGCTGCCCGTTCCAGATAGACCGTGTTCCACAGCACGATGGCGGCCGTCACCAGGTTGAGGCCGCTGGCTCGGTAGCGCTGCTGCTCGAAGCTGCGGTCGCGGATTTCACCCAGGCGGTTGAAGAACACGGCGCGGGCCAGCGCGTTGCGGGCCTCGCCCTTGTTCAGCCCGGCATGCACACGGCGGCGCAGCTCGACGCTTTGCAGCCAGTCCAGGATGAACAGCGTGCGCTCGATACGCCCCAGCTCGCGCAGGGCCACGGCCAGGCCGTTCTGTCGCGGGTAGCTGCCGAGTTTGCGCAGCATCAGCGAGGCCGTAACCGTGCCTTGCTTGATCGAGGTGGCCAGCCGCAGAATCTCGTCCCAATGGGCGCGGACGTGCTTGATGTTGAGCGTGCCGCCGATCATCGGTTTGAGCGCGTCATAGGCGGCATTGCCCTTCGGGATGTAGAGCTTGGTGTCGCCCAGGTCGCGGATGCGCGGCGCGAAGCGGAAGCCCAAGAGGTGCATCAGTGCGAAGACGTGATCGGTGAAGCCCGCCGTGTCGGTGTAGTGTTCCTCGATCCGCAGGTCGGATTCGTGGTACAGCAACCCGTCGAGCACGTAGGTCGAATCGCGCACGCCGACGTTGACCACCTTGGTGTGGAACGGCGCGTACTGGTCGGAGATGTGGGTGTAGAACGTCCGCCCTGGGCTGCTGCCGTATTTCGGGTTGATGTGGCCGGTGCTTTCGGCCTTGCTGCCGGTTCGGAAGTTCTGGCCGTCCGACGATGACGTGGTGCCGTCGCCCCAGTGCTCGGCGAAGGGATGCCGGAACTGGGCGTTGACCAGTTCGGCCAGCGCCGTCGAATAGGTTTCGTCGCGGGTATGCCAGGCTTGCAGCCAAGCGAGTTTGGCGTAGGTCGTTCCGGGGCAGGACTCGGCCATCTTGGTCAGGCCGAGATTGATCGCGTCGGCCAGGATCGTGGTCAGCAACAGATTCTTGTCCTTGGCCAGATCGGCCGATTTCAAGTGTGTGAAGTGGCGGGTGAAGCCCGTCCACTCATCGACTTCGAGCAGCAGTTCGGTGATCTTGACGTGCGGCAGGATCATGGCCGTTTGGTCGATCAACGCCTGCGCGGTGTCGGGCACCGCTGCATCCAGCGGCGTGATCTTCAAGCCCGACTCCGTGATGATGGCGTCGGGCAGCTCGTTGGCCGTCGCCATGCGGTTGACGGTGGCGAGCTGCGTTTCCAGCAGCATCAGCCGGTCATGCAGGTACCGGTCGCAGTCGGTGGCCACGGCCAGCGGCAATTCGCTGGCCTGCTTGAGGCTGGCGAATTTCGCGGTCGGCATCAGGTAGTCCTCGAAGTCCTTGAACTGGCGCGAGCCTTGCACCCAGATGTCACCGGAGCGCAGCGCATTCTTCATCTCCGACAGCGCGCACAGCTCGTAGTAGCGCCGGTCGATGCCGGCGTCGGTCATCACCAGCTTCTGCCAACGTGGCTTGATGAAGTCGGTCGGCGCGTCGGCAGGCACCTTGCGGGCGTTGTCGCTGTTCATGTTGCGCAGCACCTCGATGGCATCGAGCACGTTCTTGGCGGCAGGCGCGGCCCGTAGCTTGAGTACAGCGAGGAATTCCGGCGCGTAACGGTGCAGCGTGGCGTAGCTTTCGCCGATGCGGTGCAGGAAATCGAAGTCCTCAGGTTGCGCGAGCTTCTGGGCTTCGGTGACGCTCTCGGCGAAGGCATCCCAGGACATGACGGCCTCAATGGCGGCGAACGGATCGCGCCCCGCCTGCTTGGCCTCGATCAGCACCTGGCCGATGCGCCCGAACAGGCGCACCTTGGCGTTGATCGCCTTGCCGGACGCCTGGAATTGCTGCTGATGCTTGTTCTTCGCGGCGTTGAACAACTTGCCCAGGATGCGGTCGTGCAGGTCGATGATTTCGTCGGTGACGGTGGCCATGCCTTCGATGGCCAGCGCCACCAGGGTGGCATAGCGTCGCTGGGCCTCGAACTTGGCCAGGTCGGCGGGCGTCATCTGGCCGCCCTCGCGGGCGATCTTGAGCAGCCGGTTCTGGTGTACCGACCGCTCGATGCCGGAAGGCAGGTCGAGCGCCTGCCACGCCTTGAGGCGTTCGATGTGTTCCAGCATGTGCCGCGAGTTCGGTTTGACGGGCGACTGGCGCAGCCAGGCCAGCCAAGTCGTCTTGCCGTTGTCGCGGCGCTTAAGCAAATCGTCGAGGCGATGCCGGTGCACGTTCGACAACGGCCCGGACATGGCTTCGTAAATGCGTCGGTTGGCGCGGGTGATCGCCTCGGCACAGACCCGCTCGATGGCGTTGAGCGCGGGCAGAATGATCGACAGCCGCCGCAGATGCTCGATCAAGGCGCTTGCGAGCACAATGCCCTTGTCGGTCTGCATGGCCAGCTCGGTCAGCGTGTGGACGGCCTGCCGGTAGTGGCTCATGGTGAAGGGCTGGAAGCTGAACACCGTTTGCAGTTCGACCAGGTGCTCGCGCCGGGTCTGCTCCCGCTGTCCGTACTCGCCCCAACTTTCGATATTGACCTTGATTTGGTCGGCGACCAGCTTCAACAAGGGCGGAAACGGTGGCTCATCGACGCCAAGGATGACACCAGGAAAACGCAGGTAGCAGAGCTGCACGGCGAAGCCCAGCCGGTTGGCCGGGCCGCGCCGCTGCCGGATGATGGACAGGTCGCTTTCGCTGAACGCGTAGTGACGGATCAAGTCATCCTTGGTATCCGGCAACGCCAACAGGCTTTCCCGCTCGGCGGCGGACAGGATGGAACGACGCGGCATCTCTATTGATCCAATCTCAAGTACTGATACAGGGTCTCCCGGCTGACACCAAACTCGCGGGCCAACTTCGCTTTTTGTTCGCCGCCGGCGACACGCTGCCGCAGATCGGCTACCTGTTCGGGCGACAGCGCTTTCTTGCGGCCCCGATAGGCTCCACGCTGCTTGGCGAGCGCGATGCCTTCCCTCTGACGCTCGCGGATCAAAGCCCGCTCGAACTCGGCGAACGCGCCCATGACGGACAGCATCAGGTTCGCCATCGGCGAGTCCTCGCCAGTGAAGGCCAGGCTCTCCTTGACGAACTCAATGCGCACGCCGCGCTTGGTCAGCTTTTGCACCAGGCGGCGCAAGTCATCGAGGTTGCGCGCCAAGCGATCCATGCTGTGAACCACCACGGTGTCGCCTTCGCGCACGAAGGCGAGCAGTCTTTCCAGCTCCGGACGCTGGGTGTCCTTGCCCGACGCCTTGTCGGAAAACACCTTGCCGACTTCGACGTGTTCGAGTTGCCTTTCCGGGTTCTGGTCAAAGCTGCTGACCCGGACATAGCCAATGCGTTGACCTTGCAAGATGCCTCCCAAGACGAGAATGTCAGGAAGAAATCTATGACCTTTTGCGGCATGTGTCAATAAATAACACACTGGACTCTATACTGACGTTTCAAGGCGGGCCGCCCTGACATCAGGTTAGGGTATAGATCAGGTTGACGCCCCAACTCTGGGTTTCGGCTCCCGGCCAGAAGCTGTCGTCCGGTAGGTAGCTGTGAAAGGCAGGTCTAGGTTGATCACAGTCAATCAAGCACTGTGAAATTTGCGACAGATGTCGTTAGCCATCACTGTTGACGGTGCTTAACTTGCGCACAGGCGTCGTCTGCAAGCACCCCATACCTTCCAAGGCGGCCTCCACCGCCTCATCCAGCGGCGTATGCGGCTCATGCCCAAGCGTCGAGACCAGCTTGGCGTTGCTCATCTTTACCCGCGTGCTCCACAAATAGCGCATCTGACATAGCTCTCGCAGGGTCGGTACAAAGGGCGCAGCAAGCACGGTAAGCCACCAGGGGAAGGCTCTCACTTTGGGCTTGACTCCTCCGCGCTTGACTACCACGCGGCAGATCGCTTCCGCCAACTGGGTGCCGTCTGCGTCCCAATGACCGGCCGTGTGGAAGGCGGCAAAGGGATCCAACGTGCTACGCAGCTGCAACAGCTCCACCATAGTGCGGGCTACGTCGGGTAGGTAAGACCACTGGTGGCCCATGCCGGGTGCGTTGGGCACACTAATAGACTTAACCGGCTGACCGGGCTTTAGCATGCCCTGCGAGAACCAGCTACTGCCCAGCTTGGGTCCGAAGAAGTCCCCCGCACGCACCAGGAGCACTCTGCAGTTCTGGCTGCTGGCCTGCTTCAGACGCTGCTCCATCTCCACACGTATGCTTCCCTTCCGGGTGATGGGCTGCTGCGGTGAATCCTCATGTAACGTGGGAAAGGAGCTGGGACCGTAGTTGTAGACTGTGCCAGGCAGCACGATAGTAGCTCCGTTAGCATGCGCGGCGGCGATGGTGTTGTCCAGCATGGGCAGTACCAGCTCACCCCA
Source organism: Vibrio rumoiensis (assembly GCF_002218045.2). Classification (NCBI taxonomy): domain Bacteria; kingdom Pseudomonadati; phylum Pseudomonadota; class Gammaproteobacteria; order Vibrionales; family Vibrionaceae; genus Vibrio; species Vibrio rumoiensis. The sequence goes on along the minus strand of NZ_AP018687.1, from coordinate 64,457 downwards.
ACGACGATAACCGGGTGGGTTGACTGCGTGCACTATGACGGAACAGCCTTCTGCTGCTGCCAGCACGTCCTCGCGGTTCATGGCGTCGCGCCGCTCAATTTGCTGCTCACCGCTTCGGCGCAATGCACGCACTGTCCAGCCAGCATCGCGTAATTGCCGAGCCATTTCGCCACCAATGCCGCCGGTGGCTCCTAGAACCAAGGCCGTGTTGCTTTCCATTCATTACCCCCGGATGTGTTGCGATGGCAAGGAGTTTCTAGCGGGCACTGCTATTAAGCAATTGACCAAGATGTGATAGTCGCCATACATTTTCGTATGACCATCAACAACACCGATATTGGCTGGGAGCTGTATCGCACCTTTTTGGGCGTACTGGAAGAGGGCTCGCTGTCCGGTGCAGCGCGCTCCATGGGAATTGCCCAGCCCACCGTGGGGCGGCATGTCGACGCACTGGAAACAGCATTGGGCGTGACGCTGTGTAAGCGGCCGGCCATCCCACCTTGGCTAGGCATCGGTGTGGGATGCCGCTAGATTGGCTATCGGAGGTTCAGGATGCGCCGGGCACCGCTGAGCACTATCAGCGCAATGACTGCGCCAATCACGAGGTCAGGGTACGAGGAGCCCGTCCAAGCGACCAAAACACCAGCGACTATCACCCCCGCGTTTGCGATCACATCATTCGCAGAAAAAATGTAGCTTGCCGTCATGTGGGCGCCCCGATCCCGCTTCTTGGCGATCAGCACCAGGCAGGTGACGTTGGCGATCAATGCGACCAGCCCGATACTCATCATGAGCATGGACGCCGGCTCACTTCCCACAACTGCCCGCCGAACGACCTCCAAAAGCGCGCCAAGCGCAAGCACGACTTGCAACCAACCAGCGATGTGCGCTGCCTTCATCTTCAAGGCGGCGGCGCGGCCCACCGCATAGAGCGCCAGTCCGTAGACCGCCGCATCGGCGAACATGTCAAGCGAGTCCGCTATGAGACCTGTGGACTGGGCGATCAGGCCAACGATCAACTCAAAGACAAACATCGCACCGTTGATAGCGAGCAGCAGCTTTAAGGTCCGAGCCTCAGAGGCATTCCCCTCTGCGTCTGGGGCCGTAGACTCGTCGCTTTGCACGCTGTCCAACACTTGCGCGCCGAGGTTGAGAGGGATGAGACGGCCCAGCAGCTCTTGCGTACTTCCCCCATGCTGCACGGTGAGTACACGGTCCTTCAGATCGAAGTCCAGTGCCGCAACAGCCGACGCATCGGCCAGCGCCATCCGAATGAGATTCTCCTCCGACGGGCAATCCATCTTCGGCACGGAGAAACGCGTCTTCCACTGCCCGCCTTCGGTGCGCCTCTCGCTTGTCAGCAGAACCGCACCCAAGTTCAGGGGCGTCAGCTTCTGGGCGATCCTGGCGGGCTCGCCCGAGTGCACCACCCGGAGCTGCCGATGGGCCAGATCGAAGGTCATCGGCCCAACCCCGGTCAGACCACCCAGCGCCATGCGAATGAGGTTCTCCTCGGAGGGGCAGTCCATTCCCGGAACTGAAAATGTGCTCTCCACGGAAGCAATGGCGCTTGGGGCCTCGTCGACCGTCTGCGAATTGCAACTGCTCGAGCAGCTACTGCTTTGACATGTACTCATGTCCCGTATTAGAAACCCTCAAGTAGCTGTAGAGTCAAGCGGTAGGTAGGCAAATATGAAAATCGGTGAACTATCGTCATTGGCAGGGTGCTCCGTTCCCGCGGTGCGCTTTTATGAAGCAGAGGGCCTTCTGCAGGCGCCCCTGCGGGCCGCCAACAACTATCGGCAATATGGCCAACAGCATGTCGACAGGTTGGCCTTCATCGTTCGGTGCCGCTCGCTGGACATGTCGCACGACGATATCCGGGCTCTGCTGCAGTTGCAGGACGACCCCGCCATGTCCTGCGACGAGGTCAATGCCTTGCTAGACGATCAAATGCGCTTGGTAGAGCAGCGAATCGCCGAGTTGCAGGCGCTGCGCAAGCAACTGCGTGCCATCCGCAGTACCTGTGCGGGAGGGGTATGCGTTGGCGATTGCGGTGCACTTGAATCGCTGCGCAGCGCCACTGGGGCAAGCTGGCCAACCGTTCGCTGAGCGGAGCCTCAAATAACGACATTCAGCTCGGTGCGAACCAACGATGCGGTAGCAACTCGTGAACCAGGCTAACCCGTTGCGTCGGCAAGCGAGCCAAAACGTCCTTGAGATACGCATAGGGATCATGCCCATTGAGTCGTGCTGACTGGATGAGCGTCATGACGGCTGCTGCCCTCTGACCAGCTCGTAGGCTGCCCGCAAAGAGCCAGTTGTTGCGGCCAATGGCAATCGGCCGAATCTGGTTCTCGATCCAGTTGTTGTCCACGGGCAGCTGTCCGTCATCGACGAACCGGGTCAAAGCCTCCCAGCGCCGCAAGCTGTAGTCCAGCGCTTTGGCGCTTGCCGAGCCTTCCGGCACCTTCTGGCGTTGCAGCACCATCCACTGGTGCAAGGCATCAAGCAGCGGCTTCGTTTGTTGTTGCCGGATGGTTTGGCGCTGATCGGTCGCAATCTCCTTGACCTCACGCTCGATCTCGTAGACCCGCGCGAACTGCTGCAGCGCGACCTCGGCGATCTGGCTTTGGTTCGCCGCGTGCAAATCGAAGAACTTGCGCCGCGCGTGCGCCAGGCAGCCGACCTCGGTCACACCACTTGCGATCAAGGCCTTGTAGCCGCTGAAGTCGTCACAGGTGAGGCTGCCTCTCCAGTCGCCCAGGAAGCGCCGGGCGTGTTCGCCCGAGCGCGATTCGCAGAAGTCGTAGACGACCGCCTTGATGTTCTCGAAGGCGCCCGTGGCATAGGCCCATAGGTACGCCCGGTGCGCCTTGCCGTTGCCCGGCTTGAGCATGGACACCGGCGTCTCGTCGGCATGCAGCACGCGGCGCTGCAGCAGCTCTGTGGCTAAATTTGCCCAACGCGCCGAAAATGTAAAGTTAGCTTTATAACTAAGCTCTTGAGCTAAATTAAGCCACTGTTTTTTTTGTTTTTAATGTGGAATTTATCTGGTTACGCTCATTAACACTGAATTTAAGTCGTTACAGCTTACCGGATCATAGTTAATCTGATTTTGGTCCTTTGACTTTCAACGACCTGAACGGTATCCTTACCTAACTCTATATTGTGTTTCTGTATATAGCTAAAAATCAAAATTTTACTCATTTTACCTGTTGTAAGGATAATTTCTGTAATGAGCTTTAAGCCGCATTAGTTTAACCCCCTTCATTTTGGATCGCTCAGATCCGTTCGTAGTATCTACCCTTCGGTAGCTTTTGTTGTACCTCCATAAATCTAATATTGATTCGTCACGTTGACGAAAAAGCTCTTGTCTTTGCACATCTGTGTATATGGCTAGCGTTAGCTTTTGTTATTGATTTAATTTTAATCAGAGTGAGTAACATGATTCAAACCATGAAAAAAGAGTGGTTCTCCAATATACGCGGAGATCTGTTAGCCGGTATTGTGGTAGCGCTGGCGTTAATCCCTGAGGCAATTGCCTTTTCTATTATTGCAGGTGTCGATCCTAAGGTCGGCCTATATGCTTCATTCTGTATCGCTGTGGTTATTGCCTTTACTGGTGGCCGTCCTGGCATGATCTCTGCCGCAACAGGCGCGATGGCACTGTTAATGGTGACCTTAGTAAAGGAACATGGCCTTGAGTATTTACTCGCGGCGACCTTATTAACCGGTGTGCTGCAAATTGCTGCGGGTTACTTAAAACTCGGTAGCTTGATGCGTTTCGTCTCCCGCTCTGTGGTGACGGGTTTTGTGAATGCACTGGCGATTCTGATCTTTATGGCCCAGTTGCCCGAACTGACCAATGTGACTTGGCACGTATATGCGATGACGGTAGCTGGCCTCGGTATCATTTACCTATTCCCACTCATCCCTGTGATTGGTAAATCCGTACCTTCGCCTCTCGTGTGTATTGTCGGATTAACGCTTTTTGCGGTTTATATGGGGTTAGATATTCGTACTGTCGGCGACATGGGACAACTGCCTGATACTTTACCTATTTTCCTCTGGCCTGAAGTGCCCTTGACCCTTGAAACTCTGATGATCATCTTCCCTTACTCGGCCGGCCTTGCCGTGGTGGGCTTGCTGGAATCTATGATGACCGCCACCATAGTTGATGACTTAACCGATACCCAAAGCGATAAGAATCGCGAGTGTAAGGGCCAAGGTATTGCCAATATCGGCGCGGGTTTAATGGGCGGTATGGCTGGTTGCGCTATGATTGGTCAGTCGATCATCAACGTTAAATCGGGTGGTCGCGGACGTTTATCATCCTTCGCTGCAGGCGTTTTTTTACTTGTGATGGTGGTGTTTTTAGGAGAGTGGTTAAAGCTTATTCCTATGGCGGCACTGGTTGCCGTGATGATCATGGTGGCTATCGGTACATTCTCTTGGGATTCAATCCGTAATCTTAAGCATCATCCTATGTCAACCAACCTTGTGATGGTGGCGACGGTTGTGGTCGTGGTCGCTACCCATAACTTAGCAATTGGGGTATTTGTAGGTGTATTACTCGCGTCCCTATTTTTTGCTAATAAAGTGGGACGTTTTATGGTGGTTAAGAGTACAACGACTGCTGCTGACACTGGTCGCCATTATCAGGTTATTGGACAAGTCTTTTTTGCTTCATCAGATAAGTTCAGTAATTCATTCGATTTTAGGGAAGTGGTTGATAAAGTGACTATCGACTTATCTCAAGCACATTTTTGGGATATTACCGCGGTATCGGCCCTCGACAAGGTAGTGATTAAATTCCGCCGCGAGGGGACTGAGGTTGAGTTGATTGGCCTTAACGAAGCCAGTGCCACCATAGTCGATAAATTTGGGGTACACGATAAGCCAGAAGAAGTTGAAAAAATGATGTCTGGTCACTAAGCCATTAGCAACACAACAACAAAGGAATAAAACGATGACAAATGTGATTGCTTGTATTGACGGTTCAAATGTGACATCCGCTGTATGTGATGCCAGTGGCTGGGCCGCCTTTCAACTGAATGCCCCTGTAATCCTATTACATGTATTGGATAAGTCAGCCTATCCGATAGAGTCAGATCTGTCGGGAAATATTGGCCTAGGTACACGGGAGCACTTGCTCAATGAAATGGTTGAGCTCGAAGCGCGCCGGGGCAAGCTGGCACTCGAGCAGGGTAAGTATATGTTGCAAGATGCGCAAACGCGCATCGTGGAGGCACAACCTGCAGTCGTGGTTAAAACCTTGCAGCGTCACGGCGATTTAGTCGAAACCCTGTTAGAGCAAGAATCCCATGCCAGATTGGTGGTGATGGGGCGTCAAGGGGAGCAACATCAAGATCAAGCGCAGGCGATTGGCAGCCATCTAGAAAACGTCATTCGCACAGTTAAGCAGCCTATTTTAGTGGTGATGACAGAGTTTGAAGCACCGAAACGATTTATGATTGCCTACGATGGCAGCATTACTGCGAAAAAAGCCCTTAATCAAGTGCTAACAAGTCCACTCTTAAAAGGGCTTGAATGTCATTTGGTGATGGTGTCTGATGCTCAATCACAGGCGACAGCAGAACTGGCGTTGGTGACCGAATCTCTGATGGCGGCGAATTTCAATGTGGTTACCGCTGTTTGTCAGGGAGAAGTTCAAACGGCTCTTGAGATCTATCAACTTGAGCATCACATCGATCTTATGGTGATGGGGGCCTACGGCCATTCGCGGATAAGAGAGTTTTTTGTGGGAAGCAATACCACAAAGATGATCAGTAAAAGCCATATCCCATTATTATTATTGCGCTAACAGCTATTGATATTGCACTAATCAGTATCCAAGACGCTGGTTAGTGCATAGTAATAGAGATAGGTTCTGACGCTTAAGTTTGGAGGTGAAATGAACGAGCAGCTAAAGCAACAACTGCATTTACAGTTACAGCAAATGCTGGAAAGTTTGTTAGCGCAGATTGCAGCACAAACGAGTGATGTGCAAGTTGTCGAACTTGACCAATCACGACTCGGACGTCTTTCACGTATAGATGCATTGCAAGGACAGCAAATGGAATTAGAAACTGCGAGACGCAAGCAGCATCAGTTACAAGTTATTGAAGGTGCATTATTGCGCATAAATAGCGATGAATATGGCAGCTGTTTTGTCTGTGGTGAAGATATCGATTTGAATCGGCTTATGTTTGATCCTACCGTGACTCGCTGCATTAACTGTTCGTAGAAATATTGGGTAAGCGGATTAAATGGTTGATCTTACCTTTGCATGAGAGTGAGACAGACCGGCATCTCATCGGATTATCTGGTTGATGCTTCACCTACTGCTGGTGCATGTTTCCTTCGCTAATTCCAGCAAGAACCCCACACGCCTCAACTTCCCGGTCATCGTTGCAACTCGCTCTCAGTGAAACGAGTTGTTTCTCAAGCGCTTGCAGAGCGGTTATCTGCGACCGCACATGAGAGATGTGATCATCGAGCAAGGCGTTGACGGCGGTACAAGGCTGATGAGGGTCGTCCTGATAGCTCTGTAGTTCGTGAATCTCAGCCAGTGACAGGCCCAGGATTCTGCAGCGACGGATGAAGGCCAGCCCCTCACCATGCTTCTCGGTATAGACACGGTAACCGTTGTCCTGCCGATCAGGCGGCGGCAACAAGCCCTGCTGTTCATAGAAGCGGATCGTCTGTGTTTCGACCCCTACCAACTGCGCCAACTGACCAATGCGCATCAGCCTCCTCCCCAACGGATTCTTTACTCTATTGACCTTATAGTAGCTTTATAGTTTTAAATGGTACCACAACATTGTTCAAGTGGAGTCGTATCATGAGCAAATCCTGTGGTGGCGCCTGTGGCGGTGATGCAACGTCCGCAGCGGATACCGATATACAGGCCTCCTCCGAGGCGCCAGGGAGATGGGTCAGTGTTTATGCCGTGCCGAAGATGGACTGTCCATCAGAAGAACGAATGATTCGCCTAGCCCTGAACGGCTTTGAGGAGATTCGGGCGCTGTCCTTCGACTTGTCGAACCGCCGGCTGAAGGTCGTGCATGACGGCGAGGTCGAGCCCGTCACCTCGAAACTGAAGACCTTGGGGCTAGGCGCCTCGCTTCAGGAAACCGTCGCTGCAAATCCGGAGACCATCAAGGCCGCCGAGTTTTCGGCAGCTTCTGCTAAGCAAGAATCCGGGACCCTGCGCTGGTTGCTCGGCATCAATGCACTTCTGTTCGTGGTGGAAATGACTGCCGGTCTGATCGCCCAGTCCACCGGCCTGATTGGAGAATCCCTGGACAATTTTGCCGATGCGGCGGTGTACGGGCTTGCCCTTTATGCGGTTGGACATAGCGTGAAAATGCAGGTACGTGCCGCGCATCTTGCTGGTGTACTGCAACTGATCTTGGCTGTGGGCGTGCTCGTAGAGGTGGTGAGACGCTTTGTATTCGGTAGTGAGCCTGAATCGCTGGTGATGATGGCTATCGCATTCGTCGCATTGATTGCCAATACCAGTTGTCTGCTGCTCATATCCAAACATCGGGAAGGCGGGGCGCACATGAAGGCAAGCTGGATATTCTCGGCCAACGACGTGGTGATCAACCTGGGGGTCATCACCGCCGGCGCCCTGGTCGCGTGGACCGGTTCCAATTATCCGGATCTGATTATCGGCATCATCGCGGGGGGCATTGTACTTAACGGTGCCAGACGCATTTTGGCGTTGAAGGGTTAAATAATGCTCATTATTGGCAAAAAGCTCTCGCCGTATGCCCTATTGTCCATATCGGGCCTGCTGGCAGCGTCTGATCAGGCTGTAAAGTGGCTGGTGCAGCAATCAATGGCCTATGGCGAGTATGTTTCGGTGACCCCGTTCTTTAACTGGGTGCACCTATGGAACACAGGTGCCGCATTCAGTCTTTTTGCGAATGGTGGAGGCTGGCAGCGCTACTTTTTTATCGGAATCGCGGTAGTGGTCTCGATTTTTCTGATCAACCTGATCCTTGAAAATCGTCATAAAGGAGAAGCCATCGCTTACAGTCTTATCCTCGGTGGCGCCATGGGCAACCTGATTGACCGGGTCTTTCGCGGCTATGTTGTGGATTCCTTTGATTTCTATTGGCGAGATTGGCATTGGCCGGCCTTCAACCTGGCTGATATTGCAATTGTCCTCGGTGCCTTACTTTTCGTTTCCAGCAGTTTGTTGGGTAAAAAAGCAAACACCAATGCCGAGCCGGATGGATCTGACTGACACCTACGCCTATACAACACCATGACCGAACTTCCCGACAACATCCTTCACCTGCCGCAATACCAAGTACTGGGCTGCAAATCAACCGACGACGAAATGCACTTCCAGGTGGACGTGCCCGATCCCATCGCCTGCGAGGAATGCGGCGTGCAGGGTGAGTTCGTACGGTTCGGCAAGCGTGACGTTCCCTATCGTGATCTGCCCATCCACGGCAAGCGGGTCACTCTCTGGGTGGTCCGCCGCCGATACACCTGCCGGGCCTGCAAGACAACATTCAGGCCCCAGCTACCGGAGATGGTGGACGGATTCCGTATGACACTGCGGCTGCATGAGTACGTGGAGAAGGAATCCTTCAACCACCCCTACACCTTTGTGGCGGCACAGACCGGCCTGGACGAGAAGACGGTGCGCGACATCTTCAACGCCCGCGCCGAGTTCCTGGGGCGCTGGCACCGCTTCGAGACGCCCCGCATCCTGGGCATTGACGAGCTATACCTGAACAAGCGCTACCGCTGCATTCTGACCAACATTGAGGAGCGAACCCTGCTCGACCTGCTGGCCACCCGCCGCCAGGACGTGGTGACCAACTACCTGATGAAGCTGAAAGACCGGCAGAAGGTCGAGATCGTCAGCATGGACATGTGGAACCCCTACCGGGCAGCGGTCAAGGCTGTGCTGCCCCAGGCCCGTATCGTGGTCGATAAGTTCCATGTGGTGCGCATGGCCAACGATGCCCTAGAGAGAGTGCGCAAGGGCCTCAGAAAGGAGCTGAAACCGTCCCAGAGCCGGACTCTCAAGGGAGACCGGAAAATCCTGCTGAAACGCGCTCACGAAGTCTCAGACCGGGAGCGCCTCATCATGGAGACCTGGACAGGCGCGTTCCCGCAACTGCTGGCCGCCTACGAGCACAAGGAGCGCTTCTACGGCATCTGGGACGCCACCACACGGCTCCAGGCAGAAGCCGCCCTGGACGAGTGGATAGCCACCATCCCGAAGGGCCAAAAGGAAGTCTGGAGCGATCTGGTCAGGGCAGTGGGAAACTGGCGCGAAGAGACCATGACCTACTTCGAGACGGACATGCCCGTCACCAACGCTTACACGGAGTCCATCAACCGACTGGCCAAGGACAAGAACCGTGAAGGGCGCGGTTACTCCTTCGAGGTGATGCGGGCACGAATGCTCTACACCACGAAGCACAAGAAGAAGGCACCGACTGCGAAGGTCTCTCCTTTCTACAAGAAAACCATCGGTTACGGACTGCCGGACTTCGCAGAGGAACTCAACTACGGAGTCGATCTGTCAACCATCTGAGGGTGGTATCAGATTGATGGGGTGAAGGTGCCCCATCAACCATTAAATCCGTATACCCGAAATATTAATGTTAGGCTAAGGCTCTTTAGATAAGGAAAATTTATCATACCTATTGATGTTACGTTAATACAGTAAGGCTAATTTTAAACGTCAATACATACAATAGTCAGTATCAATCACGTTTTATATTTTCCATAATCTCGCAGCTCTTTAACATCTATCGAGTAGGGGGAAACAATTGATTGCTTAACTGAATTTATTGCCCGATAAATAGAAGCTTCTCCAAGGTGATACTCCTTGGCAAGCTGACCAATAGTGGCCCCCTCAGCTCTTTTATCATAAATTGCTTGTTTTAAGGTGTCCGTAAGTTTTACAGGCCTACCAAATTTAACTCCATTTTCATGTGCTTTTGCGATACCTTCAGCTTGCCTCTCTGTCCGCAAGTCATTTTCAAACTCAGCAATAGCAGCCAACATATTGAACATGAGTCTCCCAGTCGAAGTGCTCGTATCAATGTTCTGATCGATAACGAGCAAATCAATACCTTCACTTTGAAAACGCGAAGCAATCTGGGCTAAGTGGACGACTGAGCGAGCAAGACGATCGAGTCGGGTTACCACTAGGGTATCCCCTTCACGTAAATAACTCATGCAAGATTGAAATTCAGACCGTTCAGCCGTCCTCCCACTGCGTTTTTCTTGATATATCTTATTGCACTCAGCTCGATGTAACTTGCCCAGTTGCACTTCTAAGCTTTGACCCGTGGAACTCACTCGAGCATAACCAACTTTGGACATAAATCACCATATCTCTTTAAAGGTTTTGATAATGCACTTATGATAGTAGTTTTGATAGGTAATAACCAGAGCTATCAAATAGTATACATTTTGATAGGGTGCATTTTTGACTTTTATCGCCCAACTGGTGTAAATTGAGCGAATCGAACGATTCGTTTAAAGGTGATAAATGAACACTCTTTCAGCCAATGAAGCAAAAATTCACTTTGGAGATTTGTTGCTCAAAGCTCAACAAGCTCCAATCCAAATTAATAAAAATGGCAAGCCTGTGGCCGTTGTTATTTCAGCTGATGCATACCAAAGTATCGAGACACTAAAATTACATTTGCTTCAATCCAAAGCGGTGAAAGCCATAACTGACATCAAAATGGGCAATTTGGTTGATGGTAATACCTTTTTTGATGAGCTGGCCGCAGGGCAGTATGACTAATGCCGGTAACTTATCATTTAACGCCCGATGCACAATCTGATCTGATAGGTATTCACCGCTTTACGTTAGCCCAATGGGGAACGACTCAGTCGAAGACCTATTTATCAGGACTTAGACAAACGATTCAACTGCTGGCTGAAACACCCACCCTTGGGAAAAATAGACCCGAGGTACGCATGAATGTGTTTAGCTTCCCTTATTCAAGTCATGTCATCTATTACATCCAACATGAGCATCAATTCGTTGTATTTGGGATCTTACATAAAAGTATGGTTCCACTTGCACATCTCGCGGAGCGGGAAATTATTTGATGTAGTGAAATAGGGAGGGCACCATGAAAAATGATGTTCGGCGGCTATCTATTTTGTCAACTGATGAAATAGATGAACTGTTTGGATTACCTCATTTCTCAGATGATGATCGTCGATTATATTTTGACTTAAGTGCTAAAGAGCGCGAGCTATTCGACAATACCCGAACGTTTTCTGTGGCAGCCCATTTAGTATTGCAACTGGGCTATTTCAAAGCCAAACGGCAGTTTTTCAGTTATGAACAAGAATCGTCAGTACTAAATGACTTGGATTACATTGCCGCGCTGTACTTTCCCACCAAAACGCTTTCAAGACTGAAAAGTCCCTCAAGACCGATTAGGGCTGAACAACAACGAGCAATTCTTGATTTATTCCAGTATAAACAATGTGATAATGAGGTAAAAGTTGATTTGGAAGATAAAGCACAGCGGGTTGCGATGTTATCGACACAACCTATCTTTATCTTTCGTGAATTAACCCAATACTTAGCATTACACCGTATTGTCATGCCCAGTTATCGGTATATGCAAGAGATGATTGGTAGAGTGGTGGCTTATGAACGCACCCGTATTGCTCGATTACTTAGCACTTGCATGACTTCACTTATCGATCAGCAATTAGCGGCTTTGCTTCGGGCTGAGTCAGGAGTATTTCGCGTCAGCGCATTAAAACATGAAGCTAAAGATTTCAGTTATAAAGAATTGCGACATGAAGTCGCACGGCGGCAGTTTTTCCAGCCTCTACATGAGTTTGCCAAGCAGTTCCTCATAACAGCGGGGATCTCCAATGAAAGCGGCAAGTATTATGCTTCTATGGTTAAGTTTTATACCACTTATAAACTTCAACGCATGAAAAAAGAGACTGCACAGTTATATCTGCTGTTTTTTGCTTTTCATCGGTTTCAGCAAATTAATGACAACTTAATTGAAGCATTGCTCCATTGGGTCGATCAATACGAGAAACAGGCCAAGCGTGCCGCTGAAGAAGCAATGAATAATGCGGTTACCAATGCAGCGAAAAATTTACAGGCTGCGGGTCATGTATTGAGCCTGTTTACGGATGACACCATCACCGATGACACACCTTTTTCCATTATTAAAGAAAAAGCCTATGCATTGCTTGAACAAGAGAGATTCCCATTAGTTGCTGATTACTTACGCAATATTGCTTTCGACAAAACGGCATTTGAATGGTCACATTACACAAAATTATCCGCCACATTCAAACGTAACTTAAGGCAACTTTTTACTGATCTGGATTTTGCCGGACGTGTAGAAGACTCTCCTTTGCTTGAAGCTATCGCGTTTTTACAAAACTTATTGCGCACAGAAAAATCACCAAGGCAAACTGACCCTAATTCATTTCCGACTGAGATTATTCCTAAAGGTTTACGCCGATATTTGTTTAGTAAAGAGGGCAAAACATTTAAAACGCTTGATGTAGATCGCTATGAGTTTTTGGTCTATCGCCTACTACGCAACTCACTGGAAGCGGGTGATGTGTACGTTAAACATAGTAATGAATTTCGCCGCTTTGAAGATGACTTAATAAGCGATCTTAGATGGCAGGATAAAGAACGAGTATTGCAAGATATTGGTGCACCCATTTTATTGGCCCCTATCCAAGATACTCTGGCTGTATTTCATACTATGCTAGCAGCACGTTATAGTGCGATTAACCAACATATTTCTGATGGGGTCAACAAACATATTAAAGTAATTGGGGCTGCCGAAAAGCGTCGTTGGAAGCTGCTTTATCCGAGCAGTGATGAATCCGTTAATAGCGATTTTTACAGCCAGTTACCAGGAATTGGTATTGCGGATCTACTGTGGTTTGTTGCGGGTAATACTGGATTTTTAAATGCATTTACCCATGTATTAGATCGTTATGTAAAGCATGAAGCTGATCCCCGTGAAATTTTCGCCTGTATTGTTGCGATGGGAACAAACATGGGGTTAGCAAAAATGGCTGAGGTTTCAGGCCTTAGCTCAGCATCAATGGCGGGGACATCAAGAAATTATCTACGCTTGGAGACATTACGAGCGGCTAATGATGCGATTAGTAATGCGACCAGCCAGCTACCCGCATTTCATCTCTATGATATTCAGGACACACTTCATTCAAGTAGCGATGGTCAGCGGATAGAAACGCAAATTAACACCCTTAACGCTCGATATTCTCCCAAGTATTTTGGTTTACAGAAAGGTGTCAGCGCCTACACGTTGGTTGCAAATCATGTTCCTATAAATGCAAAGATTATTGGGACTCACGAACATGAAAGCCATTACGTTTTCGATTTATTGCATAACAATACCTCTGATATAAAGCCAGAACGGCATTCCACTGACACCCATGGCACCAATCAGGTTAATTTTTGGATTTTGCATGCATTTGGATATCATTTTGCACCTCGTTATCGTGATTTGCATAAGAAAATGGATACGTTAGTCGGCTCACAACATCCCAATGAGTGTGGTGACTGGCTAATAAAGCCTGCCCGAAAAACCAACGATGAATTGATTGAACGTGAATGGCCCAATATTCAACGGATCATGGCATCGCTAGCTCAAAAAGATGTTACTCAAGCCACGATTGTTCGCAAACTCTCGAGCTATTCGCGTCAGAATCAGACCAAGAAAGCATTATGGGAGTTGGAAAACATATGCCGAACGCTATACATTCTCGACTTTGTCGACGATGTTGGCTTACGTCAATGTGTACAAAAAGCATTAAATCGTGGCGAAGCCTATCATCGTCTTAGACGAGCAGTTGCATTTGTTAACGGTGGAAAATTCAGAGTAAAAACAGAAGAGGAGCAGCAAATATGGAATGAATGCTCTCGGCTCATCACCAACGCGGTCATTTACTACAACACAGTGCTGCTATCTCGTGTCTATGAACAGAAGCAAACAGTAGGAGATCAAAATGCACTGGCTCAGCTTCACAGTATTTCGCCCGTTGCATGGCAGCACATCAATATGTATGGCAATTTTGAGTTTAGTCCATCAACCTCAAAAATAGATATCGATGCATTGGTTGCTCGATATGCTGAACCAGAATATTGGAAGCAAGCGCTGATTGAGAACGAGAATTCAAGTGAGTGATTTTAGAATTTAAAGCTAACTTTACATTTTTGGCGCGTTGGGCAAATTTAGCCTCTGTCCTCATGGCGTCAACCAGTGGCTGCAACTGCACGCCACACGAGCCCACCCATTGCGCCAGCGTGGAGCGGGGGATGGCTAGGCCGGCGCGGCCGAAGATCGCTTCCTGGCGGTACAGCGGCAGGTGGTCGGCGTACTTGGCCACCAGCACTTGCGCCAGTAGCCCAGTGGTAGGGATGCCTTTGTCGATGATGTGAGGATCGACAGGCACCTGGTGAATCGTCTCGCACTGGGCACAGGCCCACTTGCCCCGGATGTGGCGCTCCACCGTGAACACGCCGGGCGCGTAGTCCAGCTTCTCGGCCACGTCCTCGCCGATGCGCTTCATCTGGCAACCGCAGGCGCAGGTGGTGGACTCGGGCTCGTGGCGGATCTCGCGCCGCGACAGGTTGGCCGGCAGGGGTGCGCGTTTGGGGACTTGCTTGTCTTGGCGGCCTGCCACTGGCGGCGTGGCCTGCTCGATCTCATCGGCCACCGCCTGCAGGTCCTCATCCAGCGATTCATCGAGCAGGCTCTTCTGCTCGGCGCTGAAGCGCTCCGACTGTGCGGCGAACTTCATGCGCTTGAGCAGTGCGTTCTCGTGCGTGAGCTTGTCGATCTGCGCCTGCTTGAAGACCGCCTCTTGGCCCTGGCGTGCGATCACGCCGTCTCGCTCGGCCAGCTCACCCATCAACGACAGCAGGGCCGCTCGCATCTGCTGCGGCTCCAGGGTGTCAAGGTGGTCTGCGGTGATCACGGGAGAAGATGATGCGGCTAACATCACATTCGCGCATCGGTGCAAGCGCTGATTGCCTGGCCAACGACCGGAGCACTCAAAGTACAGTGATGACTCCAGCCTCGCCGACGTTCTTCCAGGGCAGGCCCAGCACGAGCGCATCGAACTGCGTTCGGCTGAGTGTGGCGGTGGTGGCGGCATCGCGCGGCCAGACGAACTTGCCGCTATTCAGGCGCCGGGCCGCCAGCCAGACACCGATGCCGTCGTGCACCAGCACCTTCATGCGGTTGGCTCGTCGATTGGCGAACAGATAGGCGTGGTGTGGGCGCGCTGCGCCAAAGACAGCCACTACCCGGGCGAGCGCCGTCTCGGTGCCTGCTCGCATGTCCAGCGGCTCGGTGGAGAGCCACAGCGCATCAATGCGGATCATCGGAGCCAGTCGCGCAGCCACGCTGCACATGACGCTGCATCTTCCAGGGGCCAGTT
Organism: Vibrio rumoiensis; assembly: GCF_002218045.2. Classification (NCBI taxonomy): domain Bacteria; kingdom Pseudomonadati; phylum Pseudomonadota; class Gammaproteobacteria; order Vibrionales; family Vibrionaceae; genus Vibrio; species Vibrio rumoiensis. The sequence goes on along the minus strand of NZ_AP018687.1, from coordinate 48,986 downwards.
CACGGTGACTACGCTGGCGCTGCGCCGAACATCAACGCGAATCGCACGCGACACGGGCGGCGAGCTGGTCTCGGTTGCTGGGAGCTGTTCAACTGGTGGAGGCAGATTCAGCGCAACGAACTCATTCCGGGGCGCTGGCAACAGGGAGTCTGCTTGCTCGCGCATCCAGCGATGAACGATGTTGGCGTTGATTCCGTGTGCAAGCGCTACGCCGGCCACTGACGCGCCGGAGACCTGGCATTCGGCCACGATCTGGCCTTTAAGTTCCGGGGAGTAGTAGTGCCGCTTGGGGCGCTGGGCGATCGTGTCGTTCGCCATAGTGTGCGTGATGTTCATCGTGCACACGATGCCTCGACACTGGGTCTATCTCAAGATGGGATTGCCGGACGCTTACGACGCTGTTTACCCGTTCGCAAACGGGGCTACTACCCACCGAGGCGGCGCTAGCGCTGCAGCCGTTTGCCCTGACCATGTACAGCGCTGCCGCTGCGCTGAAGCGCGCGGCCGAAAGCCAAGGCTCAGGTATCCAAGGCACAGTGCGAGTTACGGCCAGCGAGGTGATAGGGCAAGAGGTATTACCACCTATCCTGGCGAAACTGCAGGACACACACCCGGACCTGACGGTAGAACTGGTGCTGACCAACAGGGTGCAGGACCTCCTGCAGCGCGAAGCCGACATCGCCGTGCGCATGACACAGCCCAGACAGGAGCAACTAATTGCCCGATGCGTTGGAGTGATGCCACTTGGCTTTCATGCGCACAAACGCTATCTGGACAAGCACGGGACTCCCAGCTCTCTGGCTGATCTGGCTCAGCACGCGCTGATTGGCTTTGATGAAGAGACGCCGTTCGTGCGTGCCGCACGCAAGGCATTCCCAATCTGGAACCGCGAAAACTTTGCGGTGCGTACCGACAACGACATGGCACAGATTGCGCTGATCCGAGCTGGCTGCGGTATTGGCGTGTGCCAAATGCATATAGCGGCGCGCGACCTGAATCTGGTGAACATATTGCCTGGCAGCATTCCGCTGAGCCTGGAGACCTGGCTCACCATGCACGAAGATCTGCGCAATAACCCGAGCTGCAAGGTGACATTTGATGCACTGTTGAAGGGGCTACAAGACTACGTGACTCCCTAGCAAGTCGACATCGATCTGACCAGATGAGGTTGCTTGCCAATGACTGAAGAACCTGACTTAGTTGACGGTGTGAGAAAAGAGCCTTGGCGTCTACCAAGGCTCTTTTTCATACTTCCGGCGCTTTTACTACGCAGGCAGGGCGACCAGTGGGTTTCCGTACATAGGGTCATCCTTTTTTGAGGCCAGTGCCTTTTCAAGGTTGATGCCCAGGGCCTTGGCTACGCCTGCACCGTATGCAGGGTCTGCGGCGTGGCAATTGCGGATGTGACGGAACTTGATGAACTCTGGAGCGTCGCCCATGGCTCTGCCGGTGTTGCCAAAAAGCGCTTCCTTCTGACCGTCGTTCATTAGACGGAACAACTTGCCAGGTTGCTCGAAGTAGTTGTGGTCATCTTTGTCGTAGCTCCAGTGGGCTGCATTGCCGGTGAGCTTGAGCGGCGGCTCCGAGAACTGCGGCTGGCCCTGCCATTGGCCAAAGCTGTTGGGTTCGTAGTGCGGCAAAGCACCATAGTTGCCATCGACCCGCCCCTGACCATCGCGGTGGTTGCTGTGCACTGGGCAGCGAGCCTGATTGACAGGGATCTGGTGGTAATTTACGCCCAGTCGATAGCGCTGAGCATCGGCGTAGTTGAAAAGGCGTGCTTGCAGCATACGGTCCGGACTGACACCGATACCAGGTACCAGATTGCTAGGGGAAAAGGCCACCTGTTCAACGTCGGCGAAAAAGTTCTCGGAGTTTTTGTTCAGCTCGAACTCACCAACTTCGATGAGCGGATAGTCGCCCTTGTACCAGACCTTGGTCAGATCGAACGGATGCAAGGCGTACTTCTCCGCATCAGCCTCTGGCATGACCTGAATAAACATCGTCCACTTGGGATATTCGCCACGTTCGATGGCTTCATACAGATCGCGCTGATGGCTTTCACGATCCTGGGCGACCAATTCGCCGGCCTCTGCATCGGTAAGGTTCTTGATGCCCTGCTGGGTCCGGAAATGCATCTTGACCCAGAAACGCTCGCCGGCCTGGTTCCAGAGGCTGTAGGTGTGCGAGCTGAAACCGTGCATATGACGGTAGCTGGCAGGGATGCCGCGATCGCTCATGACGACAGTGACTTGGTGCAGAGCTTCGGGCAGAAGCGTCCAGTAATCCCAATTGTTGGTGGCGCTGCGCAAGTTTGTGCGAGGGTCGCGTTTGACGGCCTTATTCAGATCAGGGAACTGGCGAGGATCGCGGATGAAGAACACCGGAGTGTTATTGCCCACCATGTCCCAGTTTCCCTCTTCGGTATAGAACTTCAGAGCAAAACCACGGATATCGCGCTCGGCATCGGCCGCACCGCGCTCCCCAGCTACCGTAGTGAAGCGGGCAAACATCTCCGTCTTCTTTCCTACCTCGCTGAAAATCTTAGCGCGGGTGTACTTGGTGATGTCGTGCGTGACCGTGAATGTGCCGAAGGCACCCGATCCCTTGGCGTGCATGCGGCGCTCTGGGATGACCTCGCGCACAAAACCGGCCAGCTTTTCATTCAGCCAGACATCCTGAGCCAATAAGGGGCCGCGAGGACCTGCAGTGAGGCTGTCGCGGTTAGTGACCACGGGGGCGCCGAAGTCAGTAGTCATGTGGGTTACGGGGCACTTTTTGGTGTCGTCGCTCATAAATTTCTCCTAATTGGTTGTGGGGCCATCAACAATTATAGACTAGTCTGACGGCGAAGCCAACAGCTCGATCGCCGAGCGCCTGCAACTGACCAAGGCCACAGTGGGCAAGTGGCGCGCTCGTTTCATCGAGCGCCGCATTGCGGGGCTTTACGACGACATGCGTCCCGGCCCGCCGCGCAGCATCGACGACGAGCGCGTGGCCAGCCTGATCAAGACGACGCTGCACACCAAGCCGGCCGACGGCGCGACGCACTGGAGCGTGCGATCGGTGGCCGCTGAGACTGGCATCTCCAAGAGCAGCGTGCAGCGCTACTTCCAGCTCTTTGGGCTTCAGCCGCATCGCACCGAGAGCTTCAAGCTGTCCAACGACCCGTTCTTCGTGGAGAAACTGCGCGACGTGGTGGGCCTGTATCTGAGCCCGCCCGAGAACGCACTGGTGCTGTGCGTGGATGAGAAGAGTCAATGCCAGGCGCTGGAGCGGACGCAGCCGATGTTGCCCATGGGCCTGGGCTACGTCGAAGGCGTCACTCACGATTACAAGCGCCACGGCACAACCACGCTGTTCGCGGCCCTGAATGTGCTCAACGGCGCGGTGCTGGCCGCTTGCAAGCCGCGTCATCGCCATCAGGAATTCCTGTCGTTCCTGCGCGAGATCGACAAGGCCGTGCCGGCTGAATTGGACGTTCATTGCATCGTCGACAACTACGCCACGCACAGCCATCCGAAGGTCAAGGCCTGGTTGGCGGGCCGCCCGCGCTGGCACATGCACTTCGTGCCAACCTACAGTTCTTGGCTGAACCAGGTCGAACGCTTCTTCGCGCTGATCACCGACAAGGCCATACGGCGCGGCTCGTTCACCAGCGTCAAGCAGCTCGTCAGCCGCATTCACCAGTTCGTCACCCACCACAACACCCACTGCCAACCCTTCCGCTGGACTGCCACCGCCGATTCGATTCTTGAGAAGCTGCATCGACTTTGCTCACGTATCAGTGGGACAGGACACTAGGTGTTTGATCGCAAGTTTTGATGGTGCAATCTTTTACCTTGAATAGAAGGAAGCACTATGGGCCAGATTCTGCACGGAAGTGCCACAACGACAAAGGTTGTCCGTCGATCAATACAAAATAGTCAACGCTTTCTGCGCGCCATGAAATCAACCTGAAAACGATAGTGAGGTGGAAGAAACGGACCCCGATCACAGGTCGGCCTATAGGGTCGCATGACTGCTTAGGGTCGATAGCGCCCTCCTGCATGTCATGCCTCGCAGGTGCAGACTTGCACTGCTGCTAGGTAAAAGCCGTCGCGCGCCTTAGCGTGCTATTTTTCCCGTTTTCTGAGACGACCCCTATCTTGCTTTAATATATAATTACGATAATTATCATATTACGGTAATTATCGTAATTACCGAGAGAAAAAGGAACGTTATTATGGCTAGAAAATTAGTTGAGTACGACGATGTAGCAGCAGCGGCACAGCGGCTCAAAGACGCAGGTAAACGTCCAACTCTCATCGCGGTCAGAGATCTGATTGGCAAGGGAAGCTACACCACCATATCAACATTTCTAAAACAGTGGTCAGAGGAACATTCTCTCGATGATGAACCCGTAGAAGTGATTCTACCTGAATCGGTTATGAGTGATGCTCAGCTCTTTCTCCAGAAAATATACACTGTTGCAAAAGCCAGTGCTGATGATCAGCTTGAACGCGAGCGAGAGCTTCTGCGCCAAAAAGAGATTGAGTTCCAAGAAGACATGCAGCAAGCCGTGGATATGGCTAATGATGCCACAGAAAAATCTGAGCTTTTGGAAGAGCAGCTTGAGGCTATAACCAACAAAAAAGCAGAAAGTGATGCTGCTCTTGCTAAAACTGAGAGCTCGTTATCACTCAAATCTGCGGAGTTAGAACGCTCTCTAACTGACATAGAAAAACTAGAAAAGCGGATCATGGATTTGGAAGGAAAGTTGGAAGCGAAATCCACCGAACTTACCCGAGCTCAGGACCACTTAGAGCAAGCTGAAATCGAAAATCGCTCTTTGAGCCAAAAATTGGCAACTACAGAGGGTGAGTTAGCTGCTCAAAAAGGCAAAAGTATAGAGCAGACTGAAAAACTCCGGGCAGCTCACGAGCAAAATAAAGCGTTAAAAGAGCAGCTCGAAAATACACAGGCCAAATTGGCCCAATCACAGGACTCCCTCGCCACAGCCAAAGCTCATGGCGAATCCTTAGAACGAGAGTGCCAGCGTCTATCTGGTGATGTCCAAAAGCTGGAATCTAAACTCTCTAGCGCCGAAGCGGAAGCTCGCTCTCTTGTTCAAGACAAAGGCGTTATTGCTGGTCAGTTACAGGAAAAAGACCAGCAGACCAGGAACCTTGAACAGAGACTCAATGAGGCGCTGACCAAAATTTCGGGGTTAGAGTTAGAACTCGTTAAAGCTGGCAAGGGAGGGAAAAAGAAAGAGGAAAACTGATGGCGCGTAAGGCTAAATATTCAGAAGAGTGGCGAAGCAGAGCGGCTGCTCTTCAAGCCAATATCGAGGAGGCTATGAAACTAGCCTCTGCGTCTATTGGTGACGATGGCTGGTTACACCGGCTGCATGTCTGGGTTGCAGAAGTGGCCCAGGGTAACGCCCCAGACTGGTGGACAGATCTGGATTGTGAAGTATCACTCCCCCGAGAAGAAAAACGGGTCAGCACCTTCATCTCAACACAAAGGAAACGCATCACTTTTCAGATGTGTTTGGCGTAGGAGGTTTCATGAAGCAACTACCTCCTGATACACCCGAACAATCACTGATCACTCAGTATAAAGGGCCTCGACTTGTCGTTAAGGCTTACGCTGGTACGGGTAAAACAACTACGTTGGTTAAATATGCCCACAACAACCTCAATTCCAGAATCCTCTATTTGGCATACAACCGAGCCATCCGCGACGAGGCCAGAGAGAAGTTTCCTGCAAACGTGGACTGCAAAACATCCCATCAGCTTGCATACGCCACTATTGGAAGAAGCTATCAGCATAAACTCACCGGCAACCTAAGACTTACCGATATAGCGCAAGCGGTAAATACGAAGAACTGGACCTTTGCCAAAGACATTATTGACACGCTCAACGCCTTTATGTGCAGCGCTGACACGCGGATTCTTTATACTCATTTTGCTCGTGCTGACACTGGCAAGTTGCTTACATCCAAACAGGAGAGATACCAAATACAAGTGATTGAGGGTGCTGAGCTTATATGGAAGCGCATGACCAACGCCGAAGATCCGTTCCCTACTGTCCACGACTGCTACCTAAAGCAGTATCAACTAGGTATGCCAAATCTTTCTCGCCGGTACACGACTATTCTTTTTGACGAAGCTCAGGACGCAAACCCTGTCACAAGCAGTATCGTTTTGCAGCAGAACTGCAAGGTAATATTGGTTGGAGACCGCCACCAGCAGATCTATAGGTTCAGAGGAGCAAACAACGCTCTTGATAGCAAAGAGCTTATGAACGCCGATCAACTCTATCTCACTCATAGCTTCCGCTTTGGTCCCAACGTGTCGCTTGTGGCAAACGCTCTTCTTGAACTCAAAGGTGAAACTCGCCCAGTCATTGGCCGGGGGCCAGCAGATCAGGTAGTTATGTTTTTACCAGGCGATGTAGGCCATCGAGCAATACTTCACCGAACCGTAATGGGTGTCATTGAAACTGCTCTATCTGCTACCGAAGCAGGTTCACAAGTTTTCTGGGTGGGTGGAATTGACGCTTACCAGATTAACGAGCTCCAGGACTTGTATTGGTTCTCGATGGCTGAACCTGAACGGGTCAAAAATAAGAAACTGCTTGATGAATATGAAGACTACTTTGAGTATCAAGAAGTAGCCAAAGCGACAAAAGACCCCGAGATGATGAGAGCTGTCAAAATCATCAACAGCTACGATGAAATACCTGAGCGACTCACTGTTCTTCGACGAAATACAGTCAAAGAAGAGTTTGGTGCCGATATTACGGTTTCGACTGCCCATCGCTGCAAAGGGCTTGAATGGGACTTTGTTCAGCTCTATGACGACTTTCCTGATGTCCTTGACCCTGAACTCGACCCTATGGCTCGTGATGACGAAATAAACTTGCTCTACGTCGCCTCCACCAGGGCGATGCGTATCCTCGCCTTGAACAGCGCTGTAGAGATGGTTATCCGCTACATTACCCAAAAGCGATTAGTCGAAAAGCAGATAAAGATGGCTGCTGAGGCCAAAGAAGTTGAAGAGGACACGTCCAAATAGCTTGGTCAATTCTTTCACATGTGAAAGTTGACAAATAAAACGCTCTAAGCGCCCTAAATGGGCGCTTACACCTGCCTAATTTCACGCCGCCCACCTCTACCATAACCAACATGGGAAAATACGTGCGTGAGACTATGAAAAAATCACCTTTGAACTTACTGCTCCTAGCATCGCTCACGCTGGGGGCATCACACCAGGCTTGGGCTCAAGATAGCACTAGCTCAGGTTTTTATGAGCGAAAAGAAGAGGGTTGGTTCTGGTACAAAGAAGAGCCAAAAGAACCAGAGAAGAAACCCGAAAAGCCTAAACCGAAGCCGGTGGCAGAAGCGAAGCCAGCGCCGTCGAAGCCTACCGATCCACAGCCGAGCGGTCCAGAAATGTTTTCGGCAAAATGGTTCCGAGAGAACTTACCCAAGTACAAAGATCTAGCTTGGAACGACCCGACTGTTGAAAACGTCAGGACGTTCCTCTACTTGCAAAGATTTGCAATAGACCGCTCAGAGCAATTTTCTGATGCAACAGAGCTTGCTGTTGTGGGTGATCCCTTTTTGGATGAGATAACCAGACGCCCAGCGGCCACGTTTGCTTCACAGCAGGTGGATCGAGATGCTGGCAACGCCAAAAATATGCTGCTCAAAAGTGTTGCCGACCGTGTGGGGATATTCTTCTTCTACAAGTCAGATGACGACTACAGCGAATTACAAGCTCCGCTCATCAAAATGCTTGAACAAGGAGAAGGCTTCTCGATTATCCCTGTGTCTATGGATGGTAAACCTCTCCCCAGTGGAATCTTTCCTAATTACAAAACCGATGAAGGCCATGCCAAACAACTTGGCATCGTAACTTTCCCTGCTGTTTACCTAGCGTCTCCGGATGGTCAATTCGCCCCGATAGGACAAGGACCAATGTCACTTCCTGAGCTGAACCACCGGATTTTGGTCGCAGCTAAACGCAACGGCTGGGTATCAGACGAAGAGTTCAACCGTACTCGTCCGGTGCTCAACCTAGAAAACAACATAGCCGAACGCTTGGCATCACCAGAGTTGGGGTCTGACCTCCAACAGCTATCACAAGCGAGCGGAGACAAAGACAACTTCGTACCACCGGAACAACTAATGAAGTACATCCGGGACAAATTACAGGAGAACTAAAATGGTCACGCACAAGACATTAAAAAGGAGCCTGATTGCCCTAAGTGTGGCGACCAGTCTCTTTATTGCTCCAACAGGAGCTATGGCATCTAACGGCCTACAATCTCAGATGGACAAGCTGTTCAATGAAATGAGTAATACAACACCGCCTGGTGTTTATGAAAGCCAGCGGCGCGGTGTGTTAGCTGGTGGGCGATTCACTGCCAAGACTCGTATCTTTGACGAGAATTTGGTGAGTTTTGCACCTCCATCATGGAAAGCAGGTTGTGGTGGTGTGGACCTATTCGGTGGGTCACTTTCATTTATTAATGCCGATCAAATCGTCCAGCTTCTTCGTGCTGTCGCAGCAAATGCCAAAGGCTATGCCTTCCAGCTTGCACTGGATAACGTTTTCCCTGATGGGGCTAAATGGATAGAGAACTTCCAAAAGAAGGTGCAAGCACTCAACCAACATCTAGGAAATTCCTGCCAACTAGCGCAAGGGATCGTAAACGACCTAACCAGCAGTATGGACGTTAAGCACAAAACCGATGCTTCTATCACCGCCACAACTTCCGGCTTGTATGAAGACTTTTTCGGGTCCAAACAGGAAACCAGCGGTAAGAGCCCTCTGGAAGAACTAAAAGCCAACAAGCCTGATGAATACAACAAAATGATTGGCAACATTGTTTGGAAGCAACTAAAGGGCAACAACGCAAACACCTGGTTCCAGTACGGGGATAACACTCTGCTTGAAGCGATCATGTCTTTAACTGGCACGGTAATCATTGGTGATCTTGTCAACGACCCTAGCTCAACCGGAACTGGCGCAAAAACTACTCCTCTGACGACGCTACCTGGCAACAAGATTACCCTTTCAGACTTGATTTCAGGTGGCTCTGTTGAGATTTACTCTTGTGATAGCGATACGACCAATTGTTTGAATGCCGGAACCTCCAATAAAACGGTCGCGCTCAAAGGGATTAAGAACCAGATCACGGATATGCTGCTAGGAACCAGCTCTACTCCGGGAGTTATCTACAAATACGCAACCAACTCAGGAACCTTGACTGACCCGGAAAAAGCCTTTGTATCTAATCTTCCAGGAGGCATAGGCACCATTGTCCGTAACTTGTCTGTCCTTTCGCAAGACGGAGCTAACCTTTTCGCCACGGAGTCATCAGGAGCAATTGCTCTGGCAATGATGTATAGCTTTTCGGAAGAGTTTTTCCGTGCCGCTCGTATTGCAATGGCAAACAGCAACTCACCCTATAAAAAAGAGGCTCTAGATCTTCTCTCTCAATCACAACAGCAAATCCGTGGCGAGTACACAATCCTTGCCTCTCAGTATGGCGACCTAGCGAGCCAAATTGAGAAATATAACAACCTACTGGACAACATCCGCAAGCAAAAATACATGCTGGCAACTTTGTCCAATCCTCCTAGCACAAACTAAGGGGCAATAGGAATGGGAGCTTTTTCAATCTACTCTATTGGTGACTCTGCTTTTCTGGAGCAAATCCTGATTGCAGTATCAATGATCACCGGAACTGGAGACTTCGAGAAAATGGTCAGTATCGGCCTGCTTCTTGGTGTCTTAATGGTCTGTATTCAGTCTGTCTTCCAAGGCGCAAAGCAAATAAACATTCAGCAGGTTCTGGTCGGCTGGATTCTGTATGCTTGCTTCTTCGGCCCGACCACAACAGTGACTATCGAAGACGCTTATACTGGGCAAGTTCGGGTCGTAGCCAATGTACCTATTGGTGTAGGTTTTGCTGGTGGCGTCATATCCAATGTGGGATACACCATCACCAATTTGTTTGAAACCGGGTATGGCGTGATCGTCCCTAATGTTACGGAAAGCCATTTCTCCGAAACACTGAAACTGCTTAACGACGTCAGAAGGCGAGCCTATGACACAGGGGTGTTCACCGCTCTTAACTCTGCAAATGGCGGAGGCTACGTTGACGTGAGACGCTCTTGGAACAACTACATCAGGGAATGTACGTTGACTAAAGTCGATCTTAACCTCATGTCACTTGATGAGTTAATGAATCGTTCTACTGATTCTGCTTTACGTTTCAACTCGCAGCTCTACGGTACTCGCTTGTATTTATCTACGTCAGACCCAGATGGAGCAGATTACACCTGTACAGACGGATGGGTGGCAATTAGTTCTGCCACCGCAAACCTGAGCAGTCCCGTTGTTGTTGATGCCCTGAACAGCTTGCTTGGCATAGACACTTCAACCGGCGATAACGCACTAACGAAGCTGACTGATTCCCTTCAAGCTATGGGAGCCACCACTACATCATCAATCGACTACCTGAAAGCCGCCGTTCTGGAACCTCTCTATTACGAAGCCGCAGCAGGTCGCTATCAGGATCTCCAGGATTACGGTTCTGCTTTGATGGTCAACCAAGCGATCCAGCAACGTAACACTCAATGGGCCGCAGAACAGTCTATGTTTATGACGGTCGTTCGCCCAATGCTGACGTTTTTCGAGGGTTTCATCTACGCTATCACCCCGATAATTGCTTTTATCATTGTGATGGGCAGCTTTGGGCTCCAGTTGGCTGGTAAATATGTTCAAACCATACTCTGGATTCAGCTCTGGATGCCGGTTCTCTCGATTATCAACCTCTTTGTTCACACAGCCGCGTCAAACGAGATGTCTAGCCTCAGCGCTTCTGGCCTCAATTCTATGTACGCACTATCTTCGACTGGGGATGTGTTGCAACACTGGATAGCTACAGGCGGGATGCTTGCAGCGGCCACCCCTGTAATTTCACTGTTTATCGTCACAGGTAGTACCTATGCCTTCACCAGCTTAGCATCAAGAATTAGTGGCTCTGACCATGTTGATGAGAAGATGCAAACACCAGATCTCCTCAAGCAAGGTCCGGTCATGCAGAGTCAGCCAGCTTACAATCACAATCAGTTCAGTGGAGCGATGGCGAACGGCGCAGAAAGCATGATCAGCACCTTCTCTCTTGGTTCCACATTGGCCTCAGGAGTTAGTTCCGCTCAAGCGTTACAAAGTCAGAAATCAGAGGCATTCCAGAGCACCTTAGGGCGAGGTTTTTCTGATGGAGTGAGCCAGGATCAAGCATATTCGAGACTCTCCAATGTAGGGCGCAATGTATCTTCGCAAAACACAGCTCAGAGCCAGCTCGTCAACCAGCAAGCCAAGAACTTTATGGATAAGTTCCAGGTGGACGATACTCACTCCGATGCTGTAAAGGGTGCGTTTGCCATGCAGGCTATGGGCACTCTCGATGTTGACGAGGCGGCGTCCATGCTCATGCCTATGGTTGGCAAAGCGAGAGCAGCGATGAAGGCTGCTGCTGGAGTTAAATCTAGTAGTACAGCTCTTGTTCCCGCCGGAGGTGAAGGTCAGTCTGGTGGTGGCGGTAGTGATCTCCTTGACATCAAAGCACAAGCAAAGGGATCAACAGAGTCATCCGCGCAAGACTCTTCAAGCTGGTCTGCAAGTGATGTGTCTCAGTTCATGAAAGGTGTTAGTTATTCGCAGACCGATAGCCAAGCGTTAACGAATCAATTAGCACAGGGTTTCAGCCGCTCTGGTAGCGAATCATTTAAGCAAACATGGGGGGATAACCTTTCACAGAATCTGTCCAAGTCGGCTTCTGAGTTGGTTTCTGCGTCAGATACATTCACGACAATGAGCCAGCTCCAGAATCAAATGGGGTCCATGACGAACACCGACTTTAAAACTCTCGGTGGCGCTGTCGCGCAAACTCCAGCGGCTATGAATCAACTGAACGACTACTTCCGTAATGCTGCACCACAGTCTGTGAAAGACGAGGCTTCTTCACTACAACAAAGATACCAGTCTTACGGAATGTCCCCTCAAGTGGCTCAAGCAGCAGCGCGAATGACTGCAATGACTAACTCCAAAAACTACGAACCTGGTAAGGAGCTTGGTGGGTATCAAGCAGCACTACAGGCTATTAATACCGCATCAGGTCGCAATGGAGCGTTTAATGGCGATGCTTACGGAAATAACGGCATTGAAGGTCCTAATGTTCAAGGGCTGCCTTCCCAGGTTCAAGGAGCTGTTGGCAGTGGCCCCAACTTACAACCTGGATTTCGTGAGAATGTGGCGGGTATGGCAGGAACCAATCCTGCGTCAGAAGCCAGCCAGTTACCAACAGACAGTCCACTTGTTCAAAATGACAATGCTATCGGCTCAGCAGCTCTTAACAATAAAGCACAGCAAACTGAGCGTGATGTGTCAGCTCCTGAATTGAAAAAATCTCAGGACAACCTTATGAACTCGCTTCCAGAGATGTCCAAGAGCGCATCTTCATGGGGCGCGTGGGATAACTCCTCTGATTGGATGGGCCGTAGAGCTGAGCAAGCTGGCGGAGCTCTAATTGCTGGGAGTCAGGCTGGCGCAGATGCTTTTTCTAAAGCGATGGACCAAATGAGAACGATGACACCTGAACAGCGAGATCAATTCATTGCGGCGACTCAACGGGGAGATGAAGCGGTAAAAGAAGAGTTTGGCTGGGCCGGTGATGCTTTGGTTGGGATGGCTAAACTTGGCCGCAACGTCATGGGAGCTGCGGCCAGCGGATATGATGCAGCCAAAGAATGGTTAACAGGTAAATCCGACCTGTCAGAAGCGGCCAAAGGAATGAACATTGAGGAACGAGGAGCGTTCTATGCAGCCGCTCTTGCCTCAGCCTCAGAAGCAGGTGGTGGAGCGGCTCAGCAGTTTATGAGCCAGTACGGTGATGAGTTTAAAGAGACTATGCAGTCTATTGCTCAAAGCCGATACGGGCTGACGGAATCCCAAGCTGCTGTTTATGCTGAATCTTTTGATACCAACCAAGGGCGCATGGACCAAGCTGTTCAAAACCTGAAAATGGAATACGCAGAACGCAACCCAGATGGCTCACCAATGATGCAAGATGGTCAACCTGTTCTTTCTCAGCAGAACGAACAATTTACAGACAAGTTGGTAAACGTATTGCAAAACTCGACAGACGCCGGGGATCGTTCAGGAAGCTATCTGACAGCCATCAGGGGCTACAACATAGCAAACCAGCGGTTCTAAAAACAAGCAAACAATAAGGGGGCCATCGGCCCCCTTATTCGTCTCCAGCTCCAATATGATACTTCTGATCAAAGTCGTAGGAATCTTGAAAACCACCAGCATGTTTCTTTTTACGTCGAGTAGGCGGTGCCTCTTTGTAAGCTGACCGAGCAGATCGGACTAACCATGTCATTCCAAACAGGGCTCCGACCGCTAAAGCAACTTGCCACTGGAAGTAGGCGATCCCCCCCCAAAAAACCACAGCAGCCCAAAGGCTTTTGTGAATAAAAAATAGGAACCGAGCCCCCCAAACTGCAAAAGGAGCCAATGCCACACCAAGCCCCCAAGGGGTATCAGCCATCATAGCTATTCCAAGAAGAACCATTCCCAGTAGCAGAATATTGATCACATGCTTCATACAAAACCCCTCACTCAATCTTTAAATCAAGTTTACCACAGCATCAAAAAATGCAACTGTGAAAATTTGACTATTTTTTGCTAAGAAAGCATTTCATCAAGAAAATTTATGATTAAAATGCGCTCCGAAACTTTCACATGTGAAAGTCAGACCTTACGGAACAAGGCATTTGTTGACAAACCATTACATAGTTGAACATGTCAAACAGATCGCATAAACTATGCTACAGGCCATTGCTAACGTTTTGGTCCCTATCTGCAACATCGCAGAGTCTTTATTTCCAAATATCTCATTTTGTAAACTCCATCATCCTTGTGTGGTCGGGGCGCTCCTTTGCCTTCCCTGCCCTCCTCAGCTCCTGCTGTATTCGCAATTTCAGCCCTCGCTGTATCCATAAAATCACTTATACCAAAACGCTATTATATATCCCAAAATATCGCACCTCCCGTGCGCTATTTCCGTCATTCCATTGGCGCACTTTCTAATACTATTTCAAAATAATTTGTATCTTATTTATTACTAATAATATTGTAACTTTGTACTGTCGGTACAAAGTTAAGTGTATGTTTTTAAAGGTTTTCTATTGTTTACAGCATCATTATTTGGGCTTATAAAGGGCGCAAAATATGTCAGTTTGTGACAATAGAGAAACTCTAAAAGCGTTCATTTAATAACGCACTTTTAGTATTGGTAATAACGCAGTTTAAGGGGTGGCAACAATGGACAAATGCCAAGTAATAGACATCCCAATCGACCCGGAGAAAAAACGCGAATGGATCAAGTACAAATTAAAGATCCAGGGGCTTTCTCTGGCCGCATTGGGTAGAAAACACAAAACTTCTCGGCAGGTAGTGTCTACAGCACTCTACAAGCCCAGCCCACGTTGGGAGCACGAGATAGCGACAGCTTTGGGTATGAAGCCGTCTGAGATTTGGCCTGAGCGGTATGACGAAGAACACGAAATACCCATTAAACATAAGGAGGCAAGCTGATGAAGAACAAAGCAAAAGTATTGGTTCTTTCTGCGGCTCTCTTGTCGTCAACAGCAAATGCTATTGACCTGAGTGGGACGGTCTTCGACAAAGCTGCGAAAGCACATAACCTTGATCCTCTTCTGGTGTATTCGGTCGCATTGGCCGAATCTGCCTCTGGACGAGGTAACGGCGCTATAAGTCCTTGGCCTTGGACGCTTCGCGTTCCGGGGCTTCCTTTCTATGCCAAGTCGGAAGACCAGGCCAAGGCGAAGCTGGCTGAATTTCAGCAACAGTATGGACGGGCAATTGATGTTGGGTTCATGCAAGTGAACATCCGTTGGAATGGTCACAGAGTATCTTCACCAGCAGAACTTCTTAACCCTGAAACCAACGTAATGGTTGGTGCAGAAGTGCTTTCAGAAGCCATTCAGTCATCTCCAAATGATTTGGAGCTTGGTATTGGCCGTTATCATGCATGGGAAGACGAAATCCGAGCCAGAAACTACGGTAGTCGAGTCTTGGCTATCTATCGCAACCTTCGTGATTTGTGAGGGGGAGCGAAATGTTAGAACTAGACATTATTGGGGCTTGGGATGCTAAAGCGGTCAACCTCGATCAAGAAAAAGCAGACAGAAACGTCTACGAATTCGATCTTACACTTTGGAATCTGCTTTGCTCTCTGGCAAAAGAACGTCCAGAGGACGCGGCCTCACAATTTGCTTTGGGCATGGGCACGGTACAAAAATTATCACTGGCGACACCTTCCCAATTAGAAGCGCTTGCCTCTGGCGTACTGATTTCTTTCAAGCTGGAAACAGCAGAACAGAACATCTTAACGCGGCTATCAGGAGCCTATGATCCCGTTGTTTTCATCAATCATAGCGTCGATGAGTTTGATGCGGCCTATTGGTTGCTATTTAACCGCGTTGCTTCGAGAGACCCGGAGATGGCTAAAGAAGTTTTCGGTGTATCGAGAGAGCTTTCGGAGCTGGTGGCAAAAGCAACAGATAGTCAATTGCGTCATATGTCTGGAACAACAGTAACGCATTTTACACTGCGTTTCGCTCCCAGCATCATTGAAGAAA
This sequence comes from Vibrio rumoiensis, assembly GCF_002218045.2. Classification (NCBI taxonomy): domain Bacteria; kingdom Pseudomonadati; phylum Pseudomonadota; class Gammaproteobacteria; order Vibrionales; family Vibrionaceae; genus Vibrio; species Vibrio rumoiensis. The sequence goes on along the minus strand of NZ_AP018687.1, from coordinate 33,250 downwards.
TCCTTGATGATAGTCGGGATGAGGTAACACACCCAGTATTGAAAAAACTGCAACAGTCTCTACAGGGACGTGGGAGGTGGAGATGAACATTGGCAGCTCTGGTACATTGGGTCGGTGGGTTACAGCTAGACACATGGCCCTCGCCGGATACATCACAAAAATTATCATGATCGAGACAGGGCTGACCTATAAGCAGGTCCGACGGCTTTATCAAGATTTGGAAAGAGATGGATACACTCTGGAGCGAAAGTCCAGGACGTTCAGAGGTGGTGCGACACTTATCCATAGCCATACGTCCAAGATACAGGCATCACTTTTGATGCAGCTCTATTTCAACATTGGTGGGGAAGCAGTGTTACGTTCTGTGAACATAAAAGCCCTAAATAAGGCGTTCAGAATGTATCACGCTATTCGCAAAGAAGTGCCAGGAATGAAAGGTGCGCGATGGGCTCCGTTTGATATTACCGACGCTTGGTGTCTTGCTTCTGAGTTACGAAGTGGGGACGCAATGCTGGAAGAATGCGATAATTGCAAATGCACATACTTCACTTCTGTCAATCAAAGAACCTGCGTTGAGTGTCCGTTCTGCAAGGAACAAGGAAGGCATGGTGGTGGGGAGAAAGAGTGTGCTTGAGTAGCCTATGACATTTTCAACTAAAAGATGAGCGCCTCAACTTTGCGGCGCTCATTTTTTTACTTTTTCTGCGGTATACGAAAGCGTTCTAGCTCAACACGCCCCAACCCCTTAAAGGCATCGGGGCGACGGCCTTGACCGCTCCAGGATACGCCGTCTTTTGAATATTTCGCATTATCAGGTTCTGATTTGCTTGTGTACATCTCATTGAGAAGATTGATGTCCACTCCACATGATTCCATGTCACTCATTATTCGCTCGGCCTGAGCTCGCTTTTCTTTTTCTTCTTCTTCTCGCTTTTTGTACTCTTCCTCCAGTTCATTAAGAACACCTTTCATTCTGTCTATGATCTCCCGAACTTCATCCAGCGGGAGACCTCGTAATAGAGTGCGTATCCGGCTTTTTCGCTTTAACTCTGCGATTATTAATTCTCTACGTTCAGCCGCTGATAGCGTAGAGAATTCCTCGTGGTCTTTCATGTTATACGGAGCCCATCAGTTTTCCTTTAAGTTGATCACGCTTGGAGTCCAGTTTATCTTCAACCTGCAACTGCTCAGGTTGAGACTTAGCAATTTGATGCTCTGAACTCGGTTGCCCAAAAGACCCAATGTTGCCAGAAAAACGAAGAGAATAAAGCCCCAATAGAGCAAGTGCGCGCAGCCGATCACTACGCGCCTTGTGCTGCATCTGGGACAGCTCACGATATAACTCCGGAAATCCTTGCTCCGAAATATTCAGATTAGATATTTTCCCATCCCATTTGCTACCAGCCACTACGACCTCCTATCTATTAGCCGCAGTACCAGAAGCCTCTGGCATTGGATGCCACGGATTCTTTGGGTAGTACGATCCTACTCTTAGGAAAAAGCTCTTTGGCTGCATCCTGGTATGCTTCGGCACCACCACCAGCCAGCAGAACAACATCAGCATCCATCCCGTCTTCCCGCATTGACTTACGCATAGGGACTAATGCGTTTTGAGCCACCTTGGCTGAAGCCTTCTTAAAGTAATCTTTGATCGATACCTTCTCACCATAGAGAAAAATTTCAGTCTTACCGGCGCGAATTGCTTTTTCGATCTTTTCTATGCCAGGCGCACCACCGTGGTCTTCTTGGATGAGTCGATTAGTTTCTTGTAGCAACATCGACATGGCCTTTAGGCTGGTGCCAGATGAGTGATAACGAACTTCACCTTCTTCAAGCGCAACCCAGTCAACAGAGAAAAATCCGGGGTCAATAACAACAGTTTTCCCTCCCTGAATAATTTCGAGTAGGTCATCATCCTTTGTAGAGCTGACAATATCCATGTAAGCACCGGCAGGTTGAGGCACAACCACGACAGACTTAACCGTTACCGTTCGTTTAGGTGTGATCTGGTGCTCACCCTCCAGCCGAGCTTTCAATGCCTCTCTGAGTTCCGCTTCCATGTACTGGCTTACTGGAAGACCTGTCACCAGCACATCAATTTCCTTCTGTTCCGACATCAGAAGTGCAGCGTAAAAAAGAGCCTTATACGGTTTCGTTGATGGGTAGTCACCGTGAAGCTCTCGCTCCCACCCTTGCAGACGGTCAGGTTCAACACCAGCAACCCACTTCTCCCCATCAATCACAACCTGAATACAGGTCCCAGCGCCACCAGTTAACTGCTGTGGCATCAGTTCCAGTGGACCAGCGCCAACAGGCATAACAACAGTACGAGCTTCTTCACCTTTATGACCCATAGCCATTTTCAGGTTGGAGTAGCCAATATCCAAACCCATAACAAACTGATTCATGAAATCCTCCAAAGATTGCTTTTTGATTGCTTTTCGATTGTCTTTCTCTTGTTGGAGAGAGAATACAGCCTGACTAAGGCCTATATAGCCTCTGTAGTTGCCCAAAAGGGGCGTTTAGATTGCTTTTCGGTGGCTTTTGGGTTTTATAACCGGCCATACATGTGGGTATGCTGCACGGATAGATAAATTAATGACGACAGCACCCCACCACATATCAAGCACTCCTTTACCAGTACCCATAGTGATCTCGTAAATATTTGGAATCTTATGGTTTTTTATCCAATCTATCTGGAATCTTGCCTAGTGGATTCACATAGAAATTATGGGCATCTGAATTAAGGCTGTAAGATTCCAGATAGATAGAGGGGTATTTGACAAATTCCAAAGATGGGGTAGCCTAGTAACAGGATTAGATTCCAATATTGGAATAATCAGCTTTAAATTCCAGATAGATAGTTATGTGGATAGGAATTGGATAGGAATTGGGAGGGTTTTGAAGTGAGTCTACCAAAAGAGCGATGGTTGGATCTGCTAGATCCTAAGCTCGAAGAAGAACGATCCGAGATAACAGAAGATCTGCTTGAGGCAGAAGGTCGAGAGTTTGTCACGGAGTTACGGAGCAAGCTGGATCACGCTATAGCTGTTCTTGCTGTCGAAGCACAGCAGGAAGCAGATATGTACTGGAACGCGCACAGGTCTGCGCGTGAAGAAGCATCGGAGGACGAACAAGGGCGTGTTGGTACACGAGTTCGCATTCTAGGTGTATCACTCGTTGCAGAGTGGTATCGCAACAGATTTGTCGAACAGGTTCCAGGTCAAAAGAAAAGGGTTCTATCAACACATATCAAGAAGGGCCGAGGTCACGCCTACAGCATGTCGCACTTCAAGAAAGAGCCAGCTTGGGCACAAGAGCTTATCCAGCAAGTAGAAAGCAGGTATGCCGCGTTAAGACAAAGAGCGACAGCGTTAGCAAAAATTCGCCGGGCGCTTAACGAGTATGAGCGACTGCTAAACAAGACTCATAACGATGAGGTGTAATAACATGACAGTATCTGTAGCGGCCACTGAGCTGGCGAAGCTCGGCAAATGCGAAACGATGATAAAAAGATTTGCTAAGCATCCTCGCCCTGCCCCAGCAAAACGCCCACAATCGCCACAGGGAACCGATAACACCCTTAGAGGTGAGTTCGCCCATTTTCGGTATGAAGCTGCTGCCCTGCGCTTCATGAACAGTGCTGCGGGGGCTAAGCGTCGCATCTACCAGTTAGTGTTTGCAGCAACGGTAGCAGCGGGAGTATTGACACTGCTGGCGGCATGGACCACCAGCTAGATAGTATCGACGGAACAATCATGAGCAAGAGAACCAAAGACAAAGACGTGGAGAAACTAGACGTAATCAAAGACTCACCACAAATGAGCCTGTTTGAGATCATTGAGTCTCCGGCCAAAAAGGACGACTACTCCAACACCATCGAAATTTACGATGCGCTGCCCAAGTACATCTGGGACCAAAAGAGAGAACACGAAGACCTTTCTAACGCTGTAGTGACGAGACAATGCTCAATCAGAGGTCAGCAGTTCACAGTAAAAGTGAAACCAGCCATCATCGAGAAAGATGACGGTAGAACCGTTCTGATCTATGCAGGACAGCGAGAGGAAATCCTTGAGGATGCGTTACGCAAGCTCGCGGTGAACGGCAAAGGACACATGATCGAAGGCAAAGCCGGAGTTATGTTCACTCTGTACGAACTCCAAAAAGAGCTGTCAAAGATGGGTCACGGTTACAACCTGAACGAGATCAAGGAAGCCATTCAAGTTTGTCGCGGTGCAACACTCGAATGTATTAGTAATGACGGCGAAGCCTTCATCAGCTCCAGCTTCTTCCCGATGGTGGGCTTGACCACCAGAGGTGAGTTCCGTAAGAAAGGTGGTAACGCCAGGTGCTATGTGCAGTTTAACCCTCTGGTAAACGAATCGATCATGAATCTGTCGTTTCGTCAGTACAACTACAAGATCGGAATGCAAATCCGCTCCCCTCTCGCCCGGTACATCTACAAAAGAATGAGTCACTACTGGACTCAAGCATCCCCAGATTCGCCATACACGCCATCACTTATCAGCTTTCTGACCCAGAGCCCTCGTGAGCTCAGCCCACGTATGCCAGAAAACGTCAGGGCCATGAAGCTCGCGCTGGAAGCTCTCATCAAACAAGAGGTCATAAGTGATTACGACGCGAACCAGATTAAGGATGGCCGCAAAGTCATCGACGTGCGTTACGTCATAAGGCCTCACGAGAACTTCGTGAAGCAGGTAATGGCATCCAACAAGCGTAAGCAGCAAACAGAACTAAGAGCCATTAAGCAAGGCATGATTGATCACGACATCATTGATGAGCGCCAGCGTAAGGGACGATAGCTGCCAGCATCTCCTTGCTGAGGGATCATGAAAAAGGCGCTGATGCGCCTTTTTTCATGCGTAGAGGAAATTCGATCTCCAAGGCTTCCAGTCAAATCCAGAAAACGGGATGACATCGGCATATGGGAAACCTGCACGTATACAACGAACTGGAGACCATATGCAGCGGGGACTTTCGCTCTATATATGGGTTTGTTGCACGTTAAATAACGGTGCAACCTTAAAACCGTGCAAGCTCGGTAGAAACTCTGCAATAGGGAGTCTCGCAAGACTAAGGCTGAACTTGTAAGACATTGATACTTAAAGGACTGATGTGTGGGGGAGCTGCACGTTATGGGGTTTGATATATGGGAGCGTTGCACGATTGACAAAGCAGAACAAAGATTGACAGGACAGGACAAACACTAAAAGTGGTCAAAATTACCCTGACAGTCCAAAGTGTGACCATGTTCACGCTGAGAAAGGCTAAAAGTTATCCACATTTCCTGTGTATAAGCACGAGGTTGGTATGTGGGTACGCTGCACGGCTACATGTGGGTATGCTGCACGGTGCAAAAAACGACCAAATTTGATATGTGGGTACGTTGCACGTTAGTAGAAAATATATGGGGCAACTGCACGTTTAAGGGAAAACATATGGGTACGTTGCACGAACGACAACACAAATATATGGGAACGCTGCACGAACGGTATGTTTTTTAAAGATTTTGTGGAAAAAAAGGGGGTTCCGTGTGGATAACAGTGGATAAGATCCAGAGGCATATGGGAACACTGCACGGCAACCTATGGGAACGCTGCACGTAACTATGTGGGTTCTTTGCACGGTACAAACAGGGGATTCTCAATAATATCAAGGCGTTGACGGCATATTTAGAGCGGCTAACCTATCTTTAACCGCTTTTAATCCTTTATACAAAGATCAAAGATCTTTATATTTATCCTTATGATCGCTGAACAAAAAGTAATCACCTTTGTTTTTTTAGAAAAAAGTCTCGTGCAATAGGCCAAACACGATTAGTATCACCAACAATGCAAACATAGACAGCACAAAGTAACCCGACTCATACAGCACAGTTTTGATCAATGAGGTAATGCGTATAGATCTTCCAGAGATCCGCCCAACGATCCATTGATATGCAACGAACGAACCTAGACCACAGAGCAACACTACCACCACAGAAACAAAAGAATGATCCCTCAGAACAGACTCACTCAACAGACCGTACTGGATACTTAAAAATACGAGTTTGCCTATTCCAAAACCCAGACCTAAAGCAACGATTCCTCGCACCAGCACTACCTTAAAAGACTGAACCCATGTCAAATCAAGATCCATTGCCTTCCGCGAAGAACGGCGCACCAGCACAGTGGATATAACTAAGCCCAAAAACACCAAAAGAACAAAATCAAACATTGCCACCTCAGCACAAATCAATCAGAACCACAGGCCTCTCGGCCAAACGCACCACCAGGAAGAGCCCACCTCTGACCCTCAGGTACGAAAATAGGGAGTGTGTAACTTTCTCTGGATACCTGCTCCAACGCTTCAATATCACTTATATGTATCGGCGCAACAGCAGAACCTAAATCAATAACGTCAATTTTTTTCCTTGATACCGTTACACCAAAGGTTTGTTCATACCGAGCAATATTCCAAGCTCTATCAGGCCAGTAGTGACGGATCGTGGACCAAATCCGTTGTGAGTTGTAGATACAAGTCATACATGACGACCGGCTCCAGCCAAGCCGATATGGAACAGGAGCCAGGATACGATGACGCTCTATCACCTCCCAGACTTGCTCCTCGCTCCAGTGGAGAACTGGTCTCCAAGCATCCACTAACCGTGCAGTCTTCCCATATCTTCTGTCACAAGCATGGGCTTCGAGCTGGTTATACTTCGATCTGTTTGCACTTTCCTCACGTCTCTCACCAGTGATAAAAAGGATCTTCTTCTCCTTAAAGCGCTCCTGGTTATTAATCGCCCTACGGCCCACATCAATCTTCAAGGCAGATGAGCACCAACGTGTTTGCAATGACGGCGATTGCTGTGGAAAACGAAGGCGTGTGCCAGGCTTAGATCTATTATGGTCTCTAGGCAGCACCAGAAGCCCCTCAGGCGTTTCTACGCGATGGGGGTGGCTGTAGGTATTCTCCTTGAGCATTTCCCCCTCAAAACCGCCCTCAAGCCATGAGAAGTACATTGGGATACCCAGTGCATCCCCAAGCTGACGGCAGTAATCACGCATAAAGGCCCAATCCATCAAAGAACTACCTTCCTGCCCGTCAACGTCATGGTGCCAGAATTCCACCTTTGACTTATCAACCCCCATGTCTACCAGTCGCAGATACGCAGCAATTGAGTCTTTGCCACCTGACAGACAAACAATGATGTGGTCGTACAAACTCAAGTCCACATCCGGAGCAGAGAAGTACGTTGTTCTTTCATCACAAACCTGCTTTGAAGACATACCGGTAAGAACCGATTCCAAGGATGGCAAGATCACATGGTCATCGAACAGATCTCGTTGATTTTCTCGTTTTAACATAAGCCGATTTTTTTCTTTACTGGGTTGTTTTTATGATTTACAGTATTATAAAATGATACTGTAAAAAGTAAAGTTTTCAGATCGACTAATCACTCAGGAGAACTTGAGAAGCACCAAAAAGCAATCTAAAGGTGGTTTTTCGGTGATTGGTGTTCAGGTGGCACCTGTCGCAATTAGTTAAAAGTCATTAGAAAGTGGTTTTTTGGTGGGTTTACAGTTTGGAGATGAGTATGTGGGAACATTGCACGGATAAAGGGGGCCGCACATGAAAGCGATTAAGCGGTTCATCATATGGGTTAATTACGGGCTTGAGGGCTGGAGCATTTTTGGTTCAAGCGATGACTGGGATGAAGCTGTATCCATCCGCTCAGAAGCTATAGACGAATGCAGTATTGATGAAGATGACATCATCCTGGCTGAGAACAAAAACGAGCTGGTGGTGAAGCCAGTGGCTAAACAGATGACAGAGTGGCACCGAGAGCTGGAAGCTGTCCTTATGACACTTGACGACTGCCAAATGGAATGTGACGGCATGACATGGGCGGTAAGTCACCTACTGAACGAAGCTGGTGTCCCGCATGACTGCATGTATGGATTTGTGCGAAACGAACAGACCAAGGACATCGTTACACCTCATTTTTGGGTTGTCCTGGATGATGGTTGGCTGGTGGATCTTAGGCTTCGCATGTGGCTTGGCGATCACGACAACATTCCTCACGGGGTATTTCATACCGATAACGAGCCCGGATTTTTCTACAAGGGAGACCCTGTTCAAAACCATAAAGGGATGAGATTGGGCAAAGCTGTCCTGGACATCATGACCGACGGAAAACTTTCACATGTGAAAGTTCCTGAACGACAAGACGGAGAATAATAGCGTGGAATTTGATTACGACAAATCAGTGTCAAACGCACATCTTGAGGCTGCTGGCTGGGGTATGGATGCCTTTAACCACTCCAATCCATTTGAGAGTCATGTCATCTATGTACGTGATTATCGTAACGATCACATCCGTCTGTTCACAATCAAGCAGGCTGACTTCGACACCATAAAACTCCCCCTTCACCTTACCTCCGACATGCTGGCTTCGGTGATCGCTGAGTTCGTATCAAAGGCTGCAAAAGGAAAATTGAATGCTAAGGAGTCCGATACGCTGGCTCCGGCCTTGGTCGGCTATGCCAAACCAACGGAAACTTACCGGAGCTGGCGAAGAGTGTCAGGGGCAGCAGAGCGATTGCACATGGTAATCAACATTTACGCCGGTTCTGGATTGTTGAGGCCTTTCATTGCTCGGGCTCCTAAGACCGTCCTGACGAGCCAAGAGGTGTTGGCATTCTCATCGCAGGTTAAAGGCATGGATGTATCTAATCATCCTGAGTGGTTTAGGGGTCGGAGGTAGTCATGAAGGCAGCTCTCTGGATATTCGTCCTGATCATCGCCCCTTTCGTCATTGCGAAAGTGGACCAGTGGCGCAAGCGCGGTATTGGAGACACCTGGGCGTGGTGGAAATCAGAGAACATGCCGCCGGAGCTACGATCAGCCACTTTGTTTCTGTCCGAGCAGGATGTATCAACCACTCTGCCGGTGCCAATGCACGGCAGGGTTGATCAGGTGTACCAAACAAAGAGAGGAATTCTCATCCCCCTGGACACAAAGTTACGTCAGATAAACCACATCTATGAGTCAGACATTATCCAGCTCTCTGTTTATCAGGTAATTCTGTCACACAAGTACAAAGTGCCCGTTGCCAAGTACGGCTATGTCCGAACCGTTGTGGAAACAGCAGACGGAGATAAAGTCCGTTACATCAAAACAACCCTTCTTAGCGAAAAAGAAGTGGTCAAGCTGTGGCACCGCTACCAATCGATCCGTTCTGGTCAGGTAAAACCCTCCTGTTCCTGTGGCGGAAAGTTTCACATGTGAAAGTTTTTTTTGTGAAAAATCGGTTGCCCGAATTGGGCAGTTAGGCGGGGTTGCATTTTTAAAAAGTCCTGTACGCTGGTTGGCATAGGAGGTGAATCGTGGCTCAACTTAAACATAACCGCTTAGTCATGTTGGGGTCCCTGATGGCAACAGTTGTAGCTGCCGCTAATGGGTTGAGCTTTATCACCCTTATGGCTGGTGGAATAACCCTTCTCCAGTTCTTGGCTTGGAAGCAACAAGATGCTGTCCAGAGTCGTTTCAAGGCTGCGAAGAATGCTTTTGAAACGTTGAACGTCATTGCGTTCGACAAGCACTGGGTAGGTTCAACCGCGACGGTTGCAAAAGTGTCGAACATGCTTACCCCGGCAGAAAGACTTGATAAACCTTGGGCGGTACAAGTTCTGGCAGTAGCCGAAGGTGGAACCTGGTTCGCAGTTGACCTGCAAGTGACTGGTACTAACAAAGTTCAGATGCTCAGTCTCCACCAGCTCAGTGAAAAGGCAGCAAAGACTATGTTGGCCTTTGACCTCGAAGTGTATGAGAAATTTTTCGGAAAACCTGATGTTGCATGAGGAAAATGTGATGGAAAAAATCAAAAACGTAGATGCTGTGGAATTCACAGTTGAAGATAAAAAAGCGATGACCCATGCGGCATACGCCCAGTGTATCTTCATTCTGGCCCAAGCGCTTGCTTTCCCTTCCCAGGGGATGGCTGGCGCTATGGTTGCAGCTTTATGCGGCATGATGCCGTGGCTGACTAAATTCGCTAAAGAAGCCCCGTCGAAAGCCTTTGGTATGGTGATGGCTTCACTCTGTATTGCACCTGTTTACGGGAAGCTCTGTGAGCTTGTGATCCACGCGATTCAGGGGGCTTGAGCTTATGGGGCTAGTACGAGCTCCCTATCTCTTGGCTGAGCTTAAAGAACGCGGCGGTGATGAATCTGCTCTGGCTAAGATCATGCAGCCCGGTTGCAGGATTGGAGAGGAAGACCTGCGAGCGTTGGCCTCCAAATTAGGGATTGAAATATCCTCTCTGGCTCCAGCGCCAGAGAATGCGGCCAATACCCGGTTCAAAGCAAAGCTGAGAGGAGGTTTGGCCTCCTTTCTTTTTGAGTATGACGGGTGTTTTCGACATGCAGAAGGCTCCAGCCATGCAGAAATGCTGGGTATCGAGCAAGAAGATGATATTGGTCTTCCGAGTCGAGCTGCTGATGCCATGCTCTTGGAAAAGACTCTCTACCAAGTGATAGCTCGGGCCAAATATATGCTGAGCAAGATCGACAGCAAATTTGTTCGGTCAGAACAAGCAATAGAGTTCCGTGAACAACTTGCTCCAGGGATCTTCAAACCTGGTTACAGAGGGTTCCGGTTCAAGGAAGCGGCTTCTGGTGATTTGCCTACTGTCATGATTGATGGTCGGAAATTCAATTGCATTGCCAGTATAGCCAGAGCACATGGACTTGATCCGGTTACAGTGCGGAGACGCATTGCGGATACCGGAAAGACCGCAGAAAAACTCACCAATGATGAGTGGAAACTCATCCTCTCCAAGAAAAAAGGTAAAGGAAAACCCTTCACCTACCAGGATAGAACCTACAGCAATATTGCTCAGTTCTGTCGTGAGCATCAGCTCAACAGCAACCTTGTTTACCAGAAAGTCAAAGATCGGGCTGATAGCACTGATGAGGAGTTCTGGGGACAGATTATTGAAACATGCAAAAGGAACGACTAATGGCAGAAAACAAAGAAATCCCCTGGGAGAGAGAACTCATTGAGAAATACATGTTCACCCTTCACAAAGAGCAAGTGAAAGATCGTCGCTGGCGGACAATGTTGCGTGTGCTTCGTGCATCAGGCTTCGTACTTCTCATGGTCGGCTTCATCATCCTAGCTTCCAATCCAGGTGGAATGCCTTGGCAAAGCGCCAAAGCAGCAGCTCCCCATACCGCCTACATCAACATCCGTGGCGAGATTGCAGCAGGAACGCTGGCAGACGCGGACCATCTTATTCCGTCCATTCAGGCTGCATTCGACAACCCTAACTCTCAAGCGGTAGTTCTTCGCATAAACAGCCCAGGAGGTAGCCCTGTTCAGGCTGGACGGATTTATGAAGAGGTGAAGGCGCAACGGGCTCTGCATCCGGAGAAAAAGGTTTACGCCATCATTGATGACATTGGTGCCTCAGGCGGTTATTACATCGCCTCTTCGGCGGATGAAATCTATGCAGACCGCGCCAGTCTGGTTGGTTCTATCGGCGTTATCAGCTCCGGGTTCGGGTTTACCGGCTTGATGGACAAGCTCGGCATTGAGCGACGGGCTATCACCTCCGGAGAGCACAAAGCACTTCTCGATCCTTTCTCCCCTCTTACCGCTGATATGAAGACGTTCTGGGAAGGAGTTCTATCAAAAACCCACCAGCAGTTCATCGAGCGAGTGAAGGCTGGTCGGGGGGAACGACTGAAAGACGACCAAAAGGTGTTTTCTGGATTGCTCTGGAATGGTGAGCAGGCCAAAGAGATTGGTTTGATTGATGGGCTGGGTAGTTTGAACTCAGTGGCGCGAGACGTCATTCACCAGACCAGCCTAGTGGATTACACACCAACCGAAGACATCATCCGGAGACTGACTCAACGAGCCAAGCTCGAAGCCAACTCGTTCGTGCAAGAACTCAGCGCTGTGAAAGTTTACTGATAGGAGCAATTTGATATGACAGAACAAAGTACCAAAACACTACGCATCGGGGTTATTGCCGCCGTTTTTTTAGGGCTTGTAGGAACCGGCTTCGGGATTTACCAATTCGTGAAAGAGAAAGAGCTGGCGCAAGAAATCGCCAGCGTGAAATCCACTGTGAACCAGGTGAAGGATGCCGAAGGCGTCACTTTCAAGAGCAAAGCCGAGTTTGATGCGGCTGTGGCGGCAAGCATCAACAAGTTTGTCGAGCAAAAACAGCAATCGGACATCGATCAAAAGTATGCCCAGTTTGAGGGGGCTCCCGAAAAGGTTGAGGATGGCAAGCACATCTATGGGGACCTTGGTGCCCGATTCACGCTGGTGGAGTTTTCTGATTTGGAGTGTCCGTACTGCAAGCAATTTCATGACACACCAAAACAGATTGTGGATGCCAGTAAAGGGAATGTGAACTGGCAGTGGAAGCACATGCCCCTCGATTTCCATAACCCGGCTGCTCACAAGGAAGCTCTGGCCGCTGAATGTATTGCAGAGCAGAAAGGCAACCGAGGCTTCTGGGTCTTTATTAATGATGTATTCCAGCGTTCCCAAGGTAACGGGCGCGGCGTTGAAGACCTTGCTTCCGTTGTCACTGGCGTAGGTGCTGATCTGGATGCTTTCCGTGAGTGCCTCAGCTCTGGCAAGTACGAAGATAAAGTTCAAGCTGACATCCAGAAAGCCAAGAGTTACGGCGTTAATGGTACTCCAGCCACCTTTGTTGTAGACAACCAGACAGGTAAGAGTCAGTTACTTGGTGGTGCTCAACCAGCACAAGCCATCATGGCGGTGATGCGAAAAATGATGATTGAGTCGCAACAAGACGACTCAGCGAACCAATAAAACTTTCACATGTGAAAGTGGAGTGAGAACAGATGATCAATACAACAACTAAATTGGGATGTTTGCTTGGGGGGCTGCTTGTCCTGTCGGCTTGTTCCAGCGCCCCTCAGCCAAGCAACGAATACAAGATGGCTCTGGATGATACAAAACAGTTATGTGAGGCATGTGCTTTGGTTGGTAATGACCTGCTGGTGGCCCTTAACAAGTCATGCAATACCCCGATGACCCCTGAGAGTTTTACCGGAGTCATGAATAGCAACCCGATGTTTGCAGCAATGATGGCAATTAACTCCATTGGTGGAACCGATCTCTATCAGGTTTATCGTGACGCAGCCATAGACACCCTGCGTTGCAATGAGATGGACTCTTGGCCTGAACGGACCAAGATTCGTTTCCAGCAGCCCGATATGCAAAAGGTGCTGGCCTTGAAGGTTTCTGCCAGACAGCAGAAAGCAAATTAACTTTCACATGTGAAAGTCAGGCTCTCCGGGGCCTGATTTCACTATGAGGTGAACCTATGGAGTTACAAGAAGCAAAAGAGGCTCTCGATAGCCTTCATCCTCACAAGGCCTCAGCGCCTTTGAGGTTAGTCATCCACCAGCCTGGAGGGATCGGTGGAACCCCTACCGTAGGGGTGAAAGCAATTCATGCTGGGTTTGATTGGGACAGCAACACCATCCTGATCTACCCGGAAGAGCAGCTCACCCGGTTAACGCCGGATGAGGTCGCCGCCATCACGAAGTCAGTATCGAATGGACAATCCTGGCATTCGCAACAGAAGCTCAAGGAGTACCGGGAGAAGCTGATGGAAGCAACAAATGAAAATAGTAGGCTCAAAGCTGAGCTGGAGAAATATTCCAAGGGAGTGAGACATGATTAAAAGCCTAATTCATCAGGGAGCTCGTCAGTTTGGCTACATGCCGGTGGAAAAGCTCAACTACGCGAGAAACATTGCCAAACGTCTTGATGAGCATCGGGAACTGGTCGAAGCCATAGCCAGCAAGACCACCTTATTGTCGCAGTGTGAATGGCACATAGGGCATCTTGCTACACAGGACGACTTCCTGATGCGACTCTACTACCAGGTGCATTCCAAGTGGCCTGAGGAAGATCCATTTGTAAGGCAGAGGCCTCCAATTCTTGGGCCTTCGACCCTCCCAGAATATCCCAGCGAACTTAATACTTACCTCCTTAATAGGGAAGGTAAAAAAAACTCGCACTTGGCGCAGGAAGCAGAATTTGACTATGGCGAAGCCAAGCAGGGGCACTTCTACTTTTACTACATCGGTGATGTGAACGGTTTTGCTATTGGAAAGCGTGACTGGGTTCCTGTCAGCGTTCTGATCGGTTTGGTATCCGGTCGCCAATGGCTGCTCCAGAAGCTATCTGATGGGACTTGGATAGATAGAGAGTCTCCACTCTGGGTTGACTGGGTTAATGCCAATCTCGACGCGGTGATGAGGACTGTAGCCCCGAGCAGGGAAAGGTTCTCTCGCAACATTCCTGATGAGCTGCGCTTAGCAGAGGAGAACTATTACGCCGATGTTCAGGATGTTGATGTCGAAGAGCGCGTGATGGCCCACACCCGGTTCGACACAATGACGCATGAATACCTTCGAGTGATGGCAATTACGTGCCCTGTAAAAGCCACTACAGCATTCGCTCTTGCGGTCCCTCCTGAAATTTATCGTTATCAGCAGACAGCGACGTCAAAGGCCCTGAACAAGGCCACTGGTGAGGCAATCGTCTCTGTCAACAAGATGGCTGTTGCCTGGTTCAAGCATAACGGTTTTGAAGTCGATGAAGAGCTGCAACTCGTGAAGGTCCCAGACTACCAGCCACTGTTCTTTGTCGGCAGTCAAGATTTATAGGAGAGGGCAATGCTAAAACGCGGAATTATCAATCTCGCTGCTAGTTACATCATTGTTGATGCCCTACTCCGGAATGCAGCAATTTGGATTTTTGGCTTGTCTTTCTCCGTTGGTGGCACTTACGTCACTGGCGAGGCCAGTACATGGGTCGTTTACCTAGCCACTTCTGGTGCAATGACACTCTGTTCTGTCGTAACAGCCTACCTGCTCGTGACCTATCACCGCTGGGGACTGATGACGGCCAGGGTCTGGTTGCTATTGAGTGCCTGCCTAAACGGCTATGCCGTCTATTTGAGTAGCCACAACATCCAGTTGGTGGTGGCACTGCTTTCCAGCCTGTTTATTGCTTTGTGGATGCTCAAGACCCTTGAGCAACCAGCCGTGAAGGGGACGTACAAGGTAATCGCTGATCTTCACCGTCAGCTATGGGGAATGTTGAAGGGGCAAACACAATGACGACGAATACTCAAAACGCGAACGCCAACCAGGTTCGGTCTTTACGCGACATGCTTGTCCCCGCCCTGTTGTTCTATGTGGTGATGACGGCCATGTTTGTGGGTCTTGACGCATTCATGGATAAACCCACCAGCATGAACCTGCCATTTATGCCGTTCCTTGTCTCGATGGTGATTTTTACCAGTGACGCACGTCGAGCGTGGGACTGGCGAAACGGGACCAAGGTTGTAGCCGTATTGACTGCGGTAGCCATGCTGTTGGCATTCATCTATCAGCTCGCGGTCGGAGAGATGAATCTCTTAGGGGTTGGTATATACCCGGCCACAGCCATCCTTCTGTTGGCAATCACCTGGGTGATTCGCGCTATCGGAAAGACGGCACCTTTCCAGTTCCTGGGGGGACACCTGGCGCGGTTTGGTACATCGAAGTGGGTCCAGCGTACCGCCGCAGTCATTGTGCTCGCGGGAGGCCTTGCCATCACTGTCTATGCCTACTGGCTTAACCACGGGAGCTGATGATGATCATTGCAACGAAGAACGGCTTGCTGGTGGCCGCAGAACTAATCAAGGAAGAGGCCGGGTACTGGCTACTACAGCCTCGTGACCAAAAGACGCCGGTCATGGTGAATAAGCAGGATGACAATAAACGCGCTTTCACGCATATGGGAGACGCCCTTCGCTGGGCCGGTGATCCTGAGCTTGCAAAGCAGTTCGATGACGTGAGGGAAGAACATGCAAATTCGTGACTACATGACAAAGTTGTTTGACGCATTCGGTGATGCACAAGAAGTCACCCGAGAAATGCTTCTGGAGCAGGCAGAGCTCATTCATACGATTAGCGACAAGTGTCAAAGCACAGGCCTGTTTCTGGACAGTCAGGCTCGTTTCAACCAGTTCGTTCAAGAGATTGAGGCTGACGACAAGGTGGAGGATCGGTTGCTTCATGCTTGGTGCTGGGTGATAGACAGGATAGTGAAGGCACCAACATCCTTTCATATGGATGGGGCTGTGATTTTGACAATGCCTCTGGTCGCAAAATACCTGCCACCTGTTGAACGGGAGCCGGAAACCATCGTGGTGAATCTCGATGAGGACTACAAGGCTCCTGTAGGCAACCAAACACTCTGCGAGCTCATTATGGAACGGAGGCATTGGCCGCAAGGTGCAACGTGTGCGACCCAAGATGCGGACGGGGGAGTTCTCTACTGGGACGCCCCGGTTGATTTGGTAGAGGAAGGCAGAAAGGTTGCCGGTAAGCACGGCATGATGGCCGAGGTTGGATTAAAGCATCAAGTCGATGCCTGGTATGCTGACATGAACGATATACGTCTAGCAACCGATTGGAATTCCTCTGTCATCACGCCTCACTGTTTGCTGCTTGCCTATCTTGATGTGCTCCAAAAGAACAAAGTGCCGTTTGATGAGGGGGTGCGACTCGCTGCCGAATGGGTAACGCAACTTGGTGGGGAGTCTCATGAAGATACCGAGGAAGAGCCAGAAGCTGAGGCTACGGTTCTTTCTCTGGGGAGAGCCACAGCTCATTGCTTCAAGCCTTACCCGGACACGAAGAATTTCTATTACGAGGCATAAGCCTCAATCAAACAGGAGAAACAACATGCGATACCATGTATTTAAAACGAAGGAAGGTGGGCAGCCGGTGTTTACTGCACCTTGGTACTGGTTAGCCTCAACCATAGCAAACTGGTCATCACTTAAATGGGATGCTTGTCGAATCGTAGATAGCAAGGTGAATGAGACAAGGCTCTGCTGGGCCAAGGCATTGCCTGCTGAAAAAAACAATTAATTTGGTGGAGTGACTATGACTGTGGGTTTTGTGAAAAAGATGAGGATTTCAGCGTTCCTATCAGCAATGCTGGTGCTGGCTCCTCATGTGTGGGCAGAGACCTTCACTGCAAAGGTTGTGGGGGTGTCTGATGGTGATACGGTCAAAGTGCTAACGGAACAAAGCTGCGATACCGGGAAAGACTGCCGGAGTGGCAAGATCCAGTACAGAGTAAGGCTCGCGGAGATCGATACCCCAGAGAAAAAGCAGCCATACGGCTCAAAGGCGAAGCAGGCCTTATCAGATCTGGTGTTTGGTCGAATGATCAAAGTGGAGCAAATCGACAAAGACCGCTATGGCCGCCTGGTTGCCAATCTCTATGTCGATGGCAAGTGGGTCAATGCGGAAATGGTTCGCTCTGGTAGTGCGTGGGTATACCGGCAGTACGCCAAAACACCGGAGCTGTTCAAGCTGGAGGCCGAGGCTAAAGCAGATAAGCGAGGCCTTTGGGCGTTACCAGAATCAGAGAGAACCCCACCTTGGGAATGGCGTAGGAAAGACTAAGTTTTTGATGCGCTGTACCTGATGGTCAAAGTTTTAGTCGATTTTATTCACGAATGCAGGAGTTAAGAATGAGAAAATTAATACAGGAAGCTGTGGCCGATATAGATAGCAGAAACCCTGGGATAGAAAATGCGATAAGCATAGCTCTTAATCAAGGGAAAATTCCGTTACTGGTCGGTAGCTCAGGAACAGGAAAAAGTGTCCTTGCCACAAGAGCTCTTGGATTGCCTTACGAATCGGGCGACAAGATAATTGAACTCTATTGGGAAAAAAAAGGACAAAAGCTCTCCAGTAGAGACTATTTTCAACCGACGGAAAATGGAACGTTATTGATAGACGAAATTCATTGCTACCAACAAGGCGATGAATTGGATCATGTGCTGGCGCTGGCTATTAGTCATGATATGAAGGTAGTCATAACATCACAAAACATTGGGGATGTAGATCCTCAAATATTGAAAAACAAACGAATTGTTCAAATTAATTTGCACTAAGGGGACGATATGAACAAAAGCGAACTGATTATGAAAGTGGCCGAAGACGCTGACATTAGCAAAGCAAAGGCCGAAGCTGCGGTGAATGCGCTGATCAACTCAGTGACAGAGGAGCTTAAAGCAGGTGGAACTGTGGCGCTCACTGGTTTTGGTACTTTCCAAGTCAAGGAACGCGCTGCGCGAACCGGGAGAAATCCCCAGACTGGTGAGAATATCCAAATCGCTGCGGCCAAGATACCTGGGTTTAAAGCTGGTAAGGGGCTAAAAGACTCCGTTAACTAGCTCTTAATCATGTGACACATGAATAAGATTTACATAAGGCTCCTTTTGTGGGAGCCTTATTCATATCAGACATGAATAAGGGGGGCGGCGTGAGACTGTCGTCAACGCAGAAGGATGTTCTGTTCATTCTATACGCAATTGAGGCTGGTGGAAAAGCCCAGCCTGTTCCTGGCGTGAAAATACTGGAGATGATCAACTCATCGCGTCATAGCGGTATTCATGGAACGAATTTCCGAACATCATGCCACACGCTGGTGGAGAATGGTTTATTGAGTAAGTACAGGAACCCTTCTCTAAAGCTGGCTTTTAAGCTAACCGAAGATGGTAGGGAACGTGCAGGAGAGATATACCGCAAGCGGCTAGAAGAAGATCAGGAGAAGTAATACGCCCCGCTCCGGGGCGTAGTGCATGTTAAACAGAAAAACCGTAGTGGGTGCCGTCCGGCAGTTCCACATCGAGTCGCAGCTTACCGCCGGATGCCTCAACGTAGCGCTTAATGGACGAAAGTTTTAGATCTCGTCCAGGTTTCTCCATATCAGAGACTGTCGGTTGTTTAACCCCCAGAGAAGCAGCAATTTCACCTTGGGTGAGTTTCATGCGAGAGCGAAGCTCTGCTAGGTGGATGTTCAGCAACATTTCAGTCGCCGCTTTCTGTGCTTTGGCAACAACATCAGGCTTTTCTGTTGCCAGCATTTGGTCAAGAGTTCTTGCCATAACGTTTACTCCTTCTTTAATTTATCCAAGTGCGCCGCAAATTCACGGTCTGCAATTGGGATCATTACTTCATAAAATCGTTTCTCATCCCCAGTCTTATTACCGGCACAGAGAAGAATCCCCTTACGCTTTGGATCGAATGCAAAGAACGCTCTGAGAGGATCTCCTTTGCTTTGAACCCGTAGCTCTTTCATGTTGCTGTAGGATGAACCGTTCACAGTGTCAGCGTATGGCCTCGAAAGCATAGGACCTCTGTCACGAAGTACCATCATCGAAGCAAGGACGTTGGCTCTATCAGTATCATCCAGAGCATCGAACCACTCATCAAAGGTGTCGGTTGTCTCGATGGCCCACATGATTCCTCCTTACTTAATATAGGTGCAATACTATATAGATTCAAACCTATAATCAAGAAAAATCGACGACTGGGGTTTGATCCAAGCGAGCAGGTGTAAACAAGAAAACTTTCACATGTGAAAGTCTTGCAAGGCGTCTTTTTATTGTTTACAGTATCATAAAGTGAATCTGTAAAGGTGCGAGATGAATGTGCTTCCAACGAAAAGCTGGCCTTGGGCGTTATAACTCAGCCAGACCTGAATGGCTGGCGGCGTACCGAAACGCAAGATGTATGAGAAACTCAGGTAAAGAGCCTGATGCTTCTCTTTCCGGGATAGCTTGGAAGGCGCAACTCATTGTTGCCCACGAAAGAGACGGAATTGACAACCTGGCAGTCCCTTTGGAAGCCAGATTGATAGCAAAGAACCTCATCAACGAGATTCTTGCTGAGGAGAACTGATGGACGAAAAAATCACCTACGAAGAAATGATTGAACAACTCGATCAGAAAGGCATCCGCATTACCAATGGTGCGCGACGGCTTTATGTCGCGTTGAACAATGGAGTAAAAGCTGAGGTGCTGGGTAACTGCGGTCCCGCGACAATCAGCTTGGTTGACGGAATAATTGTTGTGGAAGAGCAAACTCTCCACTAAGGGCAGCAGCATGGGCAAAAAAGTACATATCATTTGCGGAAAGTGTGGCAGTGACGAGATGAACTTTGTCATCAATGAACACTGTCCAGACGATCCACAGAATGTTGCCAGTATGTCCTGCTCAAACTGTTGCGAACTGACAGGCATAGCCGAGTGGTCGGAATTTAATGGCCGGGAGTTGAAAGGTGAAGCAGTCGCCCTATCAGCATCGGCAAGCGTGAATGCTCTTCTGGGATTGCTTCGCCAGGCGATGGACAGCGTTGAGTATCGCCTCTATGGCGGGGACATGTCATTGAGCGGTCATGATGCTGCCGAACTGATAGACCTCCAGGAGCGAGCAGAAAAGGCCTTATCTGCTCTTCGGAGTGATCAGCATGAGTGATTTATACGAACCGCTTGAGTTTGTGTTCTGTGGATTTAGGAAAGGGGACGCTGGGCTCTTTATCTCGGTAGCTACTTTGCGCGATGGCGTTTTAGGCCGTGAGATGTATTTCTCAAAAGCCAAAAGCAAAAGGCGCTGGGTTGTCGGTGGCATTTACTCAGGGGCCTCTTTTTCAGACAGCGGAGCAAAGGGTCTGGATGATGCTCGTTACGTTAAAGCATGGGAGGTGCAGGGCGACCAGATAGAGTGGCAAGCAAAAAGCGAGCAAGCCGAAGCCTTGGCGCGGAGCGAGAAACTTGAAGCCGACGATAGGAAGCGCAATGAACTCGAAGAGGTGATGTTACCCATCAGGAAGCAATATGGGGCATTAATAAAACGTCGTGATAGAGCAGGGGCCGCAGCTCTTGAAGAAGCTGTCCTGAGAGCGCTGAGAGCGCCCATCAGGAAGGCTGAGGAGAAATAACCGTGGAGCCAGTCTTAGCTAAAGCATTCGCCGGTTTTAAAGTCGTAGCTATACGTGCCCATCAGATTGGCTTTGCGGCTTTTCTTGCCATTGGTGTTTGCTGGAGCTGGCGCTTTAGGGGTAGCAAGTACGCCATAGAACAGGATACCAGCAAGAGCCGCTTGCCATGCGAAAACAGCAACCAGAACCCAAAAAGCAGCCGCCAGAACCGGCAGTTTGTGCAGAAGATTAAGCACTGGTTTGCTCCAAACAACTACCGGGATAGCGAGCACTGCGTAACCCCAGTTGGTCGCCTCAAGCATAGCTAGTCCAAGAACAACAATAGCCATCAGCGCGATATTCAGTACATGTTTCATGGTTATTTCTCCTTTTCAATTTACACTTTAATCCTATCACAGCATTAAAAAATGCAACCGTGAATAGGCGTTTTTCAGACAAAAAGAGGTGATATTTTGAGTGCAATTATCAGCAAGTGCGGCATGTACCGATACCGTCTTGAAAGGGATGTGCAACCCGAAGGCCTTGTGTTTGGTTATTTTGGTGTAAACGGCTCTACGGCCACGGCCACCGAGGACGATCACACAGTTAGAAAGTGGATAGGGTTTACCAAGGTCAACGGAGGGAGGCGATTCATAGTCGGTAATGCTTTTGCTTTTCGGGCGACCGACGTTCGTGAGCTGGCTACGGCGGTTGATCCTGTCGGGCCTGAAAATGAAATTCATCTGGAAAGGATTATTCGAGATGCTGATGTGCTGGTGCCCTGTTGGGGGAGCCGAACTAAACTGCCTAAGCCTCTCCACATTCATCTGGATAGACTTTTTGAGCGGCTGGTTGCATCTGGTAAGCCGGTCATGACATTCGGTGTTACTGGATCAGGAGATCCGAAACATCCTTTGATGCTTGGATACTCGACACGCCTTACCCTCTGGGAGGGAAATAACTATGGTAATGATTGAAGCTCATGTAAAGAAGTAGCTAAAGGACAACTATTTTGTAAGGGCGGCTTTGGCCGCTTTCTTTTTAATATTTACAGCATCACATAATGATACTATGATTGTGTGAATTTATTTTTGGAGGCGATTATGCTTACGGCGAAATGTATAGGGTGCGGATGCACAGATGATCATGCTTGTGTTGAAAATGGTCAACCATGCCACTGGCTTCGTGTAAATCGAGTGGAAGGGTTGGGGGTTTGCTCATCGTGCCCGGACGCTCTCGATCAATTTGTATCAACAGGACAGGAACAAACAACTACACAGGAACACTACCGAAACAGTCCTGAATGGAAGGATTTTTCGTCACGCATTGGTAATGCGCTATGCGGGGGAAGGAGCAAAGGAGAGTAACGTAAATCGGCTATGCCGTTTTTATTTGTTTATTATAGGGTCACTTTATAACCCTATAACAATTGAGCCTGTAATTGCCCAAAATGGGCGTGAACAGGAAGGGGATAAGGTGTGGTACTGAGGCAAAATACTTTGTACTAGCAGAACAAAGCAAGAATGAACTTTCACATGTGAAAGTTTTGGGGGGAACTGGATGGAACAAGAGATTCAAAATTACTTGGCTAAAGACCAGCAATACCTGGATAGGATTGCCAGTGCCCTTAGTCAGGTTAAAGAAAAAGGGGGGGAATACGATGCGTTCTGTCGGCAGCGCGCATCGTTGGGGTTCTGGCAAAAAATCAAAACATTCTGGCAGTTTCGCAGGGACATCGCCGTTATACGGTCAGCACTGAAAGGCTGTAACAGCAATTTACGAAATTTGCATCGGGAGAGGGAAAGCCTCAAGGAGGCTCTGATTGCTCGGGTTGTTAAGCAAGCGATTGATGGTAGCCAAATTCTGGAACGAATCACCCAAGCTCAGGATAGGCTTGACGCTGCATCTCGGCTCCACGAGAGCAATAAGCGACTGGTGGACATGGGGCAAAAAGCCTTACGCGAAATCAGTGAGGCCTCCTCCAGTGTTTCGTCAGCACAATCAATGGAAGTTCTCGACCTTGTGACTGACAACAAGGGGATTTCCGTCATGTCGTCGATGTCCAACTCCTCGGCCAGCAGTGAAATAAACGATGCGAAAAGAGCTGTGAAAGCCTTCGCAAATACCCTGGGGGAGCATCGTGACATTGTGGGCTCGCTGCACCACTCAATGGCAACAGAGTTTATCGATCTAGGCATGGACTTTGCCGGTTTGAATGATGGTTTCGACTTTGGGAGCGTCTTCTCGCTGTTCAGCTTGTCGTCTGCTAGTTCGTCTCTGGACAAAGTAGAGTCTCGCGTTGAATCACTGATGCCAGATCTAAAACGAGCCGCCTCCAATTCGGCAGCAGAGTATGCCCGTGTTAACGAAGAGTTCTTTGGCTTAAAACAGCAGGTTTGTAGCCAGTGGCGTGAGCTGCTGGTGGCAAGTGGTGTAGACGTATCTGTCAAGCTGTTTGAATCCTCTGTAGACCGCTACAGAGTTGGAAATTGAATATTTACAGTATCATAAAGTGATATTATGATATGAAGTGATGAACAATCCGAAATTTATTTAAAGGATAGGCGATGAGCGATATTACACAGCAAATGGACAAACTTGAAATCCCAATCAAATTGTCCTTTCCGGTCATAAACGTTAGCACCTTTGAGCTGGGCCGCGCAGAGAGCGTTTTCTCTGAAATTGCAAAAAAAGTCGGCAAGCACTTTATCGTGATGCCATTCAAGAAGCTGCCAGATCCAGGCACTATGAAGGCAATGGTAGATGAGGCCAAGAAAGCCTCGAAAAACGGCGTTGTCGTGTTCGACACTTTTTTCTTCGACCGTCAACGAGCAAACCCAGAAACACTCCCAGCGCTCAAATCATCCCTGACTTATCTGGAGAATGAAGGGATCAATTACATCATCGCTGGCAAAGATGTCTTTAATGAAGAGTTTGTCTATCACATCGACCTCCCGGCCATGAGTAATCAGGAAATCCTGACACTGCTCCAAACCTGTGAAGATAATGTGAAAGAGGGCGGTGTCTTCGAGAGCAACGAACGTTCTGTCATCGCAAACCATGCCCTTGGGTTATCACACACACAGATGAAAAATGTCTTCACCTACTCTGCTTACCTGAAATTCAAGGGTGAAGAATATCTGGGAGAAATTCGGAAAGAAAAAGCTCACATCTTGCGTGATGTAGGTCTTGATGTGTTAGAGGCCATTGATATTGGCAACGTGGGCGGCCTCGAAAACCTCAAAGAGTTCCTCCGGATTCGTAAAGCCGGTTGGGACAAAGACCTTCCCGTGAAAGGTGTGCTTCTGGCCGGTGTGCCTGGTGGTGGTAAATCGCTGACCGCCAAAGCCGCTGCTGGGGTACTTGGCACTACTCTGGTTCGCTTGGATATGGGCCGTTTCTACAGCAAGTATCTCGGTGAGACTGAGCGCCAATTTAACCGTGCATTACAGACCATTGAGCAGATCGCGCCAGTTGTTGTGTTGATTGATGAGATGGAGAAGTTCTTTGGCAATGCCGATGGTGAACACGAAGTATCCAAACGCCTACTTGGATCTTTCCTTTACTGGCTCCAGGAGCGAAAGAAGAAAATCTTCATTGTGGCGACGGCCAATAGAGTCCAGTCCCTACCTCCCGAACTGATGCGAGCTGGCCGTTGGGACCGGGCGTTCTTCATTGACCTACCGAGTGTGGCCGAGCGCCAGAAGATTTTTGAGATCCACCTTGCTAAGCAGAAAGCAGACATCGCCGAGTTCGATATGCCTACGCTACTCCGTACTACCGAGGGATACACCGGGGCAGAGATTGAACAGGCCGTAATTGACGCTATGTATCTGGCGAATGCCCAAGATACAGAACTCAATAATGAATCTCTGGTGGATGCGGTCACACGAATTACCCCAACCAGTGAAACTCGCCGGGAAGACATTAACCAGATCCGCAGCTTGCGAGATCAGGGCTTCTATCCGGCCAACAACTTCGATGTTCAAGAGCAGAATGGCTCTGGCCGCAAACTCGCCATCGAGGACTAAACGATTAACTTTGTTATGTCAGAACGTGGCATAACACCAGAAACAACTCAGGAGTGATGAGATGAGCCATATCGTAAAAGGAAAGGTGCAAGTCGCCTACAAAGATAAAGAGTTGCTTTTGAAGGCTCTGGAAGGTGTTGGCGTCGTTGTTGAAAACGAAAAACTGTATCGCGTAGGCGCTGGCTACACCTTAGAGAAATACCCGATTGTTCTGATCGACCAGAACAACAAGGAGCACCGGATTGGTTACAAGGAAAAAAACGGTGTCTGGGAGCAATACCAGGAAAACTACGGCTCTTATGGCCGCTGGACGCAGCAGGCAAGCAGCAAGGTGCAGGATCGCTACATTGCCTTCCACTACGAGCAACAGTTGAAAGAGGAAGGTTTCAGCGTGACGGTGAAGCAGCATCACGATGGCACTTTGGAACTGGAAGCTGAGGAAGCTGTTTGGTAATAGCGCCAAGGCAATCAGATTGGTTGAACTTAATAACGAGGTGACAAAGTGAAAAAGGTAAACATCAAAATCAAGGGTGGCAAGATTGCTGCCGATTTCACGGGATTCCAGGGTAAGACCTGTGAAGCGCTGGAGCAGCGTATTCGCCCGGAAGAGCTCGAAGTCGAAGAAAAAGAGCTGAAACCCGAGTACCACTTCAACGCTGGTCAAACCCAGCACGAAACGGAAAAGAACGAATGGTGATGAGAAGGACAGGGCGCGTCCCCCTTCTTTTGCTGGTTGGTCTCATGGTCGCAGCTCCTGCGGCCTTTGCCAGTGACTTTGTTACTGGCGTAGCTGTGGGGCAAATGCTCTCAGATGACTCAGGCAGCAAGAAGGCAGAGGACACTGGCCCAGAGAGTAAAACTGTCATTGATTACCATGACGGCCAGCCGGTTGTAACCAAAGTGGAGGCCTTCAAAAGTAACAAATGGCGCAAGTTGGACGGCCCTCAAGGCGGTTATTTTGTTTGCCCAGGTGAATACCGTAGCTACTCGGGAAGACTGCGCTGTCGTATTAATGATGATGGGTTTAATGGCTTTATGGGCGGTATGACCGATGCTCAGGAGCTGCCGCTCCAAGACGCCCTGACTAAGATGGAAGGTAAGCCCATCTCGTTACAAACCATTGAGGTCCACGGCAACAACCTGGCAGTTAAATACCAATTAGCTCCACCAGCACAAACACACGTCAAAACTCAGGATCTGGGGGTGGTTAAGCAAGAAGGTGAAGTGCAGAAGGTCGCTAGTCAGCAACCAGCGCCAGCTAATTTGAGCGTTCCAAAGGCCGACGCTACTAAACAGAAGATCACAACCCAAAACACGGACGGCAATACCAGTGCATTTCAAAGTCCATTCGAGGACGCCAGTGACGCCATGATTGGCTTTCTGGATAGCACGTTGATGAGGGTGCTGGCTATGACAATGCTCTTGTTTGGTATTGTAACTGGAATGATGAGACAGAGCTTTTCGGCTCTTGTGATGGGGATAATGCCTCCAATAATGATCATTACTGCCCCAACAGTCCTTAGTTCTATGTTTGAGAATACTGGCGCGGCCAGCGCCAATCCCGTTGAAGATAGCGGAAGTTCGTTTCCTTTCCTATTGGTGTTATTGCTGCCTGTACTCATTTTCTTTGCCTATCGGGCATTCATGAACAACCGGAGAGATTCAGAAATTGATGAGTTATTGAGGGAGGCTCGACTTTCTGAAAGAACAGAGCGTCCAAGTAATGAACCACCATCAGTGGATGAACTCCGTGAGCGCCAGCAGCAAAACACAGAAAGAGAACCTGTGGTTGTCAGTTCTTCGGCTCCAGCACCGAAAGTGCAAAAGGAAGAACCAATCGAAGTGCAGCCAGGCAAGCGCAAAATTATTTTGGATTAGTGAGATAGGGTATGAGCAATTTGAAAAAGGGGTTCTTTTATTTAGGTGGTTTTTTACTTCTTGCATGGGTTGGTAAAGCAATCTGGTTTGCAGTGCCCTCCAGTAGCGAGGTTTTTCAAAACGAAAAATTAGCGTTTGATTTCTCACACATCCAGATAAATGAGAAAGGCTGTGAGGTGACAAATGAAGACGGCAAGAAGTTGGTTTTCAAAGAAGGTGAAAAGTTAGTGCTTATTCCTAAAGGGACATTAATCACTGGAGAGTGTTTTGTAACTAAAAAAATTGAAGACTCAGAAGATTAATGGGGGTTTTATGAGCAAGAAGCGTATCGTAATCAAAAATGGTGAGGTCTGCGGATTTGCCGATGAGGTTTCCTTCAAAGGCCTCGATGTGAAGGAGTACAGTAAAAAAAGGGTTTCGCGCATCGTGCCAACAAACGGCTTACTCATGGTCGCGTTCTACGTTATTCGCGGACTTTGTTCCGACGAGTCAAAAGTTGCGGCATGGACTCGTGTGTGGCGTTGCCAGTGGAAAGTGCTGATTGATGGTAAGAGCTATGGCCCGTTCAGCAGTCGTTCGGATGCTATCGCGTTCGAGAAGGATGAAATCTACAAACAAGGTAAATTTTTTGCCGCCAACTCTCAAGAGGCAGCAGCATGATGATACGGGCGGTGATGGCCGCTCTATTATCGGTGTCGGTCTTGGGCTCTGCGTCTGGTTTGTCCGCACAAGAGCTGGTGGTAAGTCAGGTTGCTTTAGATAAGCCCATTGAGGCGCAGAAAGAAGCTACCTTCCACAATCGCAAGTGGACGTTAAGGACAGGCCAAGTTAGTGGATTCTTTATCTGTCAGGGGGATAGCAAAGACATTTACTACCGGCATGATAGGGTTGGCGCTCACTGCCAGAAGACATCGACTGGGTGGCGCAATGTACTGGGGCTCAGGGATGATGTTCCGGAAGTTGAGCTGAGCGTGTACCTGAGGACCGTTGAAGGCGTCCCAGTGAAAGTGCTTCACCAGGAAGTGGATGGTTACGATCTGAAAGTGCTGTACGTGGTTGCACGTAAAGGGCCAGCAGATGAGTGAGCAGGAGCGCCAGCCGCCACAGGGAGCGAAGATAAAAACAATGCCGTGTATAGCTGGCATCCCCTTACTGTCGGCGCTACTTATCGGTGCAGGGCTCTTCATTGGTCCAGCGTGGGGGGTAGCTGCTTTTATCTTGCACATAGCCATCAAGCGGCACATCTACAGAGAATATCGGGAGTTGCCATATCCAATGCCAACCAGCTCAAGAGCTATGGATCAGTTGAATGTTCTTCTTGTAAAGGGGATTCCTGAGGATTTTTTCCAACAGCTTGAGGCCGCTCGTGACTCTGGCGTGTCAGTACAAATCACCTGCCCGAAGAAACACCGATTGCTACAGATGTCGTTGAATCGCTATGCCAACCGCGTTGGTTGCTACCCGCAGTTCCGAGAAGGGGATGAGATAGCGATTGCGGTAACGGAACCCAGACCAAGAAGTGCTGGAGCTGGAAAGAGCTTGCCAAACATTCAGGATCTGAAATCGCCCGAGGATAGTCATGTTCTGTGCGAACCTGAACAACCGGTCGAAATTCAGAAAGATAAGCGCAAGATTATCTTGGATTAGGGTAGGTTGGAATGCGGTCATTTCTATACAGAATAGTGCTTCTTTGCTTAGTCATTATCATCCAGATAGGGTTAATCACCATTGATGCGAGCCCATTGGTTGTTGCCTTGTTCCTCTCGGTAACGGTTTTGGTTGCAGGCATGTGGATGGCATACCTTCATTCTCGATTTATGATGGCTATGACTCCAGTAGTCGTAGCTGTGCTGATGACGGTCATCGCCATAAAAGTGTTTGAGCCGAGATTCTTTGTTCCTGCCAACGAAAAAGGCTGGTTTCCTTTGTCATTATTCGTCTCGATACCGTTTTACATCTACTTGAGTTACCTGCTTGAGGTTGAGGAAAAGAGACGTGCATTCCGTGCCAATGTGATTGGCTTTTTGCGCGGTGCTGCGGAAGAGATCCGTCGTTCAACCAGAGAGCAACGAGAAGCAGGGAACAGTCACGATACAACAGAACAGGTCAGTCTTGACGAGCTACAAAGCCGTGAGGGCAAAGAGCCGGAAGTTATCAGCCCCACAACGGACCAGGAAGAACAAGGAGCTCCCAAGCGAGACAAGAGAAAGATCATTCTGGATTGAACATCCTGGCGCTTAGAACGATCAACACCAAAGCAAGATGTTAGGGGGGCCGATTATGCGTGAACATTTAGTCGAGTAGTTGTACTTGAGGTATGTGGCTCGTTTAGTGGTGAGAAGCAATTGATAACCCGGTACTGTAAAGCACTGGGTTTTTTTATACCGCACTGTTTACAGTATCAAAAAGTGATGCTATAAAGTGAGGAAGTCACAAGGAGAACCAACGAATGGCTGCTATCAATTCACTCCGCGCTCTTAAAGGCGTTACCGCCCCCGAAGAACTTAAAAAAGGGGATGGATTCACTATCGCTCCTCAGCTTCTTCTTGAAGAGGAAGGGTTTAACACCCGTGGTGCTTTCTGCGAGAACTACTACGAGCGCCCGGATATTAAGGCTGGAATTCGAGTTCTGGCCGATGCTTACAAGCGTGGCGACTATGTTCCGCCGATCATCGTCAAGGTTATCGACGGTAAGGTATATGTCCGTGAAGGGCATCGCCGTCGCCGTGCCATGTTACTCGCTATCGAGGAAGGCGCGGACATCCAGTTCGTGCAGGTCGTAGAGCACAAAGGCGATGAAGCTGAACAGAGCCTTCTGATCGCCACCAGCAACGATGGGCTCCCTCTTTCTCCACTTGAGCGAGCCGTGATCTACGCCCGGCTTGCAAACTGGGGTTGGAGTGACCAAATGATTGCCCAACGTGTTGGCCGCTCGGCTGAGCACGTTCGCATTGCTCGTGCCCTTCTGGAGATGCCGTTGGAGCTGAAACGGATGATTCAGGAAGGGGCAGTGGCCGCTACCTATGCTCAGGAGCTCTACAACGAGCATGGCACCAACGCCGTTGAGATCTTGAAAAAAGCACAGGAAGAACAAACCACTGGCAATGACGGTAAGAAGACTCCAAAAAAACTGACCAAAAAGTCTGTCGAGAAAGGTCCTCGTCTGGGAAAAAAAGTGGTTGAGGCTATGCACCGAGGCGTGAGCTCTATCACCAGTCGCCTGGATAACATCAAGCCGAACGATGACGGGGAAACGTTCACTCTGACTCTTAGCCGGGAAGATGTCGATGCGTTTCAGGAACTGAAAGCCAAGCTGGCTGAGCTGGAGCCAAAGGCCGAAGAACCCAATGAGGACCAGCAAGAGCTGGATCTGGCGGGTAATCAGTAATGGGGCGCTGTACTGTTGAGGATGCCATCCAGTTGCTGGAAGGAGGAACTATTGTTGCGGTAATAGCTGCTTCATCCGACTCAGGTGCGCTGGTAGTTTCCTCTATCAGGCTTGAGTCTGGACTGACAGTACAGTTTTCCCCTCCAGCGGCAGTAAGTGTCAGTGTTCAACTTTCGGAGACTGATGATGAACAGTGACCAAAGATCGTCTGAACTAACCAGACTAAGGCGTCAGCATAAGCTAGTTTGCACTGTCATCGCAGCCGTACTCATCTGTGCAGGTATATATGGGATCGTTGCACGTTTGGGCTTCATCCTGATGGCACCATTTTTTGTTATCGCCTTAGGAGTGTTGGTCGATGCGTTTCTGCCAAAAGTAAGTTGGTTCTTCTGTGTGCGGGACGTGAGAGACATCTTTGGGTGGAGAAAACGATGATTGTGAAAAGTGTTTTTGTGTGGTTAAAGGCCGGGGCAATACTGGCTTTCTTGTTCATCGGCATTATTGGTGCTGCTAACAGGATTTATTGGGTTAACAGCGAAGGATTGAGTCAGGGAGCGATGTCATCCGCATTGGTTATAGAAAAATTTGACCTAGATCTCGGTGAAATGTGCCGTTATGACAAACCACAGCATGTCGAGTTCAAAGTCCTTTATAACCAGACAATCCAGTTTCGCTGCTCTTGGTTTGAAGGTGGTGGGTTAACCTTGTGGCCTTTTTACACCGAGCATAACGTAAGTAGTGCCGAAGCAACCTCTGTGTTCAATGGCATATTCCAGAATATGGAGGGACATGATGAGTAACCAGTTAGAGCTCTTCCATGTCCAAGAAGCGTATGCCAAGGCGGATAAACCTTTATCCAATGACGAACTCTACGATTCAGTGGCGGAGCTCGCAGGGATTCCTAAAAGCGCTCTGAATGAACAAAGTGAAATTGGCAAGGCAAAGGTCAAGCGAAGCAAGCTGAAAAGGCAGATCCGCTGGTATCAGCAAACCCTCAAGTCGATGAACCTTATCCAAAAGGTAGACGGCGAGCGGGGTGTCTGGGAGCTATCAAGCAAAACCAAGAAGGGCCTGCATGAGGCTCTTGGCGGCGTTCGACTTGTCGCCTATTCAACAAATCTTGGACTGGCAGTGTGGTCAAACAACAGGAGCTTTTTCTCTGACCTCGATGAGCCGGTTCATCTGTGTGTTACATCGCCGCCGTTCCCGCTCCGGATACAGCGTGGCTATGGAAACGTTGATGAAGCCAAATGGGTGGATTTCATTACTCAGGCGCTCGAACCGATAGTCAAGAACCTTGTGCCTGGTGGAAGTGTTGTTCTGAATGTCAGCAATGACATCTTCGAGGCCAAGAGCCCCTCCAGATCTCTCTACGTTGAGAGAATGGTGCTGGCGCTCCATGACCGGCTCGGGCTGTCTCTCATGGATAGATGGCCGTGGATCAATCTGTCCAAACCACCAAGTCCTACCCAGTGGGCTTGTGTGAATCGTTACCAGTTGTGTTCCGGGTGGGAGCCTGTTTATTGGTTTACCAACGACCCTGACAGGGTGCGCTCAGACAACAGAAGGGTCTTAATCCCTCATACAGAGAAACATCAGAAGCTGATGGCCCAAGGCGGTGATAGCAGGGTGGTTAGTTATGGTGACGGGGCCTATCGACTGAGAGGGAACGCATTCTCTAATGTTACCGAAGGACGGATACCGAAGAACGTTATCCAACGCGGACACCGTTGTGCGGATACGCTGGAGCTTCGCAGGATCGCTAAAGAACTGGGATTGCCGCCGCACCCGGCCATGTTCCCAACAGACATTCCTGAGATGGCTATCCGCTTCCTGACAGAAGAGGGGGACCTGGTTGTTGATCCGTTCAGTGGGTCGAATAAGAGCGGGTTGGCCGCAGAAAGGAATAACCGGCGCTGGATCGCTTGTGACATCATCCTTGAGTACATTCGCACCCAGGCGGAAATGTTCACCGGCTTTGATGGATTTTGGATGAACCCAGCAATAGGAATGGTAGGAACGGGAGCAGGGCAATATTCATGAAGCGTGATTTATTAGAATCAATAGGGCTAGATGCTAGTCCCTTAGAGTTGGCGGCCAAAGCTGTGCTTCGTGAAGAGCTAGACCGTGTAGAAGTTCATCCTTGTGATGAAGGTGATGATGTGGTTGCTGCCAGGCATTTAACACAAGAGATGAAAATTTTGCTATCCGCTCTCACGGGCTATAAATTGTCGAAATAGCTTAGTTGATATTATTTAATAACAAAAAGAGGTTTGTATGAACGTAACAAAAGTCCTTCTTATTGCATTGATTGCTTCTGTATCAGCACTGCTCACGCTTTGGGTGGCGGGAGGTTTGACTATGAGCGGTTGGTATATTCCAATTGTTTTTTTGGTAATAGCTAGTGTCATTTCTGACAGGGCTGGCTTGGGGTCAATATCTGAGTTTTTTAAAATCTAAATGAAGGGAAATCGTATGTCAGCACAGCAATTGGCCGCTTTACTGGGGCAGCCACTTTGGAAAATTGAGCGAGCTCTGGCTGCGCTACGAGCCAAAGGCCTTATTGAAACCAACAAGTAAGGAATCCGCAAAATGATTCTGAGTTTTCTGGATTTCTTAATCATAGCGCTCATCATTCGTGGGCCTGAGTTGCTGCGCCTGTTTGTGGAGGTTTTGCAGTTCGGTTGTAGGCTTGATAAGGCGCAGTACGCGCTTGCCTGTGATGACCATGCTAATTTTCACTACAAAGAGAAGCCTTGCGTTTGGTTTAGAGCAAAGCTGGCAGTAAAAGCATTTGTTCTAAATAAGTAATAGGATACCGAACATGGCAACATGCTGACAGAAACGCTGTCATGTGTAATGGCTTACGCCGGAACGAGGCTCTGCACTGCCAAGCAGTTATTGGCGAATGAGCTTGGTGCTGCCCTGCTACAATTGCGCTGACAGTACAAACCTTCTAAAAACGCGGCCTTTATGGCCGTTTTTTGTTTCAAGTTTGTTTTAACAGAACCATAATTAGATATTGCAGTATCATTTTATGGTATGTACAATCTTTCACATGTGAAAGTTTGGGGGTGATATAAATCACCTGAAAGTAACCAAAATTGAGGTGGGT